>JAEFAK010000165.1 GCA_016287555.1 Oscillospiraceae bacterium | reverse complement strand
GGATTGTGGCTGGCGGATATCATTATGCCGCAGTCGAAATCCTCCGTGCGCGCCACGTAGGAAACGCTCGGGGTGGTGGTGACGTGCAGCAGATACACGTCGGCACCGGACGAGGTAAGGCCGGCGCAAAGGGCGTCCTCGAACATGTAGCTCGAAAGCCGCGTGTCCTTGCCGAGGACTATCCTCGCTTTTCTGTCTTTGCCGTAATATGCTCCGAGGAAGCGGCCCACCTTGAACGCGTGTTCGACGGTAAGGTCCACGTTGGATTCTCCGCGGAATCCGTCTGTGCCGAAATATTTGGACATATGAGTTTCTCCTTTAGCTTATAATAAGACGACTGCATGGCGCCGTCACTGACGGTGCCATGCAGTTACGATTTACAGAAGGGAAGCGGCCTCGAAGTCGAGATAGACCTCCGCGAAGGGATGGAGCTGGAGAACGGAGGCGGGCACCTCGGGCGTCACGTCGCCCTGGATGAACTTTTTGACGATGTCGGCCTTGCCCTTTCCAAGAGCTATCAGGATGATCCTGCGGGCGTTCATGACGGTCTTGATGCCCATCGTGACGGAATGGGTGGGCACCTCGTCGATCGAGTTGAAGAAACGCTTGTTAGCCTGGCGGGTGGAATCAGTGAGTTCGACTATGTGGGTCACGGAACCGAACGGGGTGCCGGGCTCGTTGAAGCCGATGTGGCCGTTGTTGCCGAGGCCGAGGAGCTGGAGCTCTATGCCGCCGGCCGACTCGATATCCTTGTCGTACCGGGCCGCGGTCTCGGGATCGGTGTTGACACCGGAGGGTACGCGGGTCCTGGCGATGTCGATGTCTATCTTCTCGAAGAGGTTCTTGTTCATGAAGTATCGGTAGGACTGGTCGTGCGTGCCGTCGAGGCCGAGATACTCGTCCAGGTTGAACGTTGAGACGTCCCTGAAGGAGATCCTCTTTTCCGCGCAAAGTCTCGCGAGTTCGGCGTAAAGGCCGAGGGGAGTGGAGCCGGTGGCGAAGCCGAGAACGGCGTCGGGTTTTTCAGCCAGCAGTGCCACGTATTCCTGGGCCACCGCTGCGGCGATCTTTTCGGGTGTATCTACGAATATCTTCATAATGCGCCTCCAAAAAAAACTGAAAAAATATTAGCATATTAGTGTGCGGAAATCAAGAAAAAAGCGCTATAAATATTATCAGTCGTGTCAGTATTCAGAAGTATCAGTCGTGCTCGCGCATAAGCAGTTCTATGATGTCGTTGTATAGGAGCTCCGCGCTGAGCCTGAAACGCTTTTTGATGGCCTCCGCCTGGGCGTCGCTGCCTACGAGCAGGTCCATGCGCATGATGTCCCCGAGAGTGTCCGCCATGCCCAGATGCACGGTCACGCTGCCGTCCTCGCGCTTTTCCGAAGTCGTGTCGATCATGGCGTTTCTGCGCATCTCACGCGCTTCGCGGAGCGTCGCCTTTTCAGCCTTGAGCCGGACGGGGTAGGGGATGTCGCTCTCGGTCACCTTGCTGTTGGCGGAGCCCTTCGGGGTGACGGAATACCTCCCGTCTGACAGTATCACGTGACCGGACTCCACGAGCTCGTTGAGCGCTTCCACGTAATCAAAATAACTGATCGCGTCGTCAATGATGACGAGCTCGGTCAGAACGTCGAACGGGACGGGGCGGGGAAGGCGGTTGAGTATGAAAAGGACGAGCATCTTGATGGACAGCTTGTCCCTTATAAAACCCATTCTTTCCATCCTGCAGGCTCCTTTCTCTGTGATTATGTTGACTTATCAATTATAGCGCGATATATTAAAATATGTCAATAGAACGTGACAAAAGGCTTTCTGTTTTTTAGCTTGAAACTGTCCCCCAAGCGGAGGAAGGAAATAATATGAGACTCAAAAGATTCGCAGCGCTCCTGACGGCGGCGGCGATGCTGCTGGCTTTCGCAGCCTGCTCCAATAAGCCGCCCGAGATCACAGCCGAGCCGCCGGCAACCACCGACGCCGGCATCAACGAGATCACCGTCACGCCTACCCCCACGCCCACACCGACTCCCACGCCCACGCCGACTCCCACGCCGGAACCCACTCCGACGCCGTATAACGGCCCCACGGATCCTCTTACCGGTCTTCCCGTGTCCGAGGACATCTCGCAGAAAAGGCCGATAGCGGTCATGATAAACAACCTCAGGCCCGCTCTTCCGCAGTGCGGCGTTTCTGGCGCAGCCATAATCTACGAAACGCTCGCCGAGGGCGGCGTCACCCGAATGCTCGCGGTCTTCTCCGACGTTTCCGGCATAGGTCCGATAGGCAGCGTACGCAGCTCGCGAGACTACTACATCGACCTCGCGCAGGGACTCGACGCGGTGTACGTTCACGCAGGCGGAAGTCCCCAGGCCTACAGCGCCCTGTCTTCCCGCGGCGTGACTCACATAGACGGCGTGAAAGGTTATTACGAGCTCTTCTACAGGGACGAGGAGCGGATGAAGACCGTCGCCTACGAGCACTGCTATTTCACCAGCGGAAAGCTCCTCGGAAAGCTTCCGGATTACAATCTGCGGCTCGAGCATAAGGAAGGCTACGAAAGCCCGCTCGTATTCACCGACGACGGGACGCCCGCCGGCGGAGATGACGCTGCGAAAATAACGGTCAAATTCTCGGACTACAAGACCGGCGTCTTCGAATACGACGCCGATTCCGGTCTGTACATGATATCCCAGTACAACGCTCCCTATACCGACGGCAACACCGGCAGGCAGGTCGGAGTCACCAACGTAGTCGTACTCAGGACAGCCATGGGCATGATAAGCGGGGACGACGCGGGGCGGATATGGGTCAGGATGACCGGCTCCGGAAGCGGATTTTTCGCCTGCGGCGGAAAATACGTGCCCATAACCTGGAGCAAGGATTCTCCCGAGGCTCCTTTCGTGTACACTCTCTCCGACGGTTCGGAGCTGGTCTTCGGACGCGGCACCACATACGTCAACATCATTCCGGACGATAAGGATCCAGTGTTCTCCTGAATCCTCTCATAAAACAAAACAAGGATGCCGCGCAGGTCTGCGCGGCATCCTTAATTCTATCTGCAGGTATCTCAGCTGAGGATCTTGCGGCTCGTCTCGTACATGCCTCTGGCGAATGCGTCGGACATGACCGGGGGAGAATAAGTGCTGAAGCAGGCGACCTTGCCGGGTTTGCAGAACCTCTCGGCATACTTCTTGCCGGCCTCGTACTTCTCATCATCCGTGGCGTCCTCGGGGACGGGATCGGCGACGACGGCTATCACGATCTTGTCGCCGTACTTGTCGTAAAGCTCGTGGGTGTCGTTCATTGCCATCGGGGTCCAGGTGTCCCAGCCGCCGGCGATGTAGTTTTCTATCTGCATCTCGGTGTGTCCGCAGGAATGCAGGTCGGTGAACATGCCCCTGCTCTTGGCGTGGGCCGTGATTTTCTGCCACACGGGTACGAAGAACTCGCGTCCGGCGTCGAAGGAGAAGAACGGCGCCTTCTGGGAACCCCAGTCGTCGTGGTAGTTGAAGCCCTGGATGCCGCCGTCGTAGGTTTCTATGGCGCAGTCCATGATCTTTATGCAGAGATCCGCGAGCGTGTCGAGCATCTCGTGCATGGCGTCCTCCTGCTCCTCGTCGAGAAGGGCCATGGCGGCGTTCTCGAAGCCCATGAAGGAGATGAGCCTCTCGAACGTGAAGCCGTTGAGGAACCAGAATATGTTGGCCTTGCCGTTATTCTTCAGGTAATCGTTGTTCAGGCGCGCGCTCGCGTCCCAGTCCCAGGAGTACGGATCGGGGATCTTGAGCTTTTCCTTCCACTCGTTGACGTCCTCGAAGAGATGGGGGATGCCAGGAGTTTCCATGGCGCCGCCGACGGTCGGAACGTAAGTCCAGTTAACGCCGAACATGTCGTCGTAGGTGGTGTACGGCTCAGGCCATCTCTCGGCCTCGAAGACGAAACCGCGGGCAATGTTGTCGGGTACGACCGACGGGCAGAAAAAGCCCGACTCGACGCCGTAGGGCATCCATACGGCTTTCTTGTCCCTGTAAAGGGATACCAGGGCGTCACGCTCGGGGATGGGGAAGTTGAAGATAGGTCTTCCGGGGCCTCTGTTCATGAAACTCGGAGTCCTTTTGGTGAATTCGAGTTCCTTGGGATCGAAGGGGTAAGACATATTCGTTTCCTCCTAAGATTGGATTCCTTCCTCGCGGCACCGCCGAAAACGGACATTGCCG
>JAEFAK010000164.1 GCA_016287555.1 Oscillospiraceae bacterium | reverse complement strand
CGAGGCCGCCTTTCTCAAGCAGGCGCGCGAAGCCGGCAGTGAGCGCCGGGAGGAGAAAAAGGCACAGGAGAAGTTCCGCAGGATCCAGCAGTCGGTCGAGCGCGCGCAGGAGAACGTCTCGCGCGGCGACCCCTCGACAGGGCGGCTGCTGAAGAAGAAAATGGCCTCCGTCAAGGCGCTCGAAAAGCGCTACGAGCGCGAGCACGCGGACATGACGGAGTTTCCCGAGCGCGAGGACCCGATCCTCCTGCGGCTCGACAGGCAGCTCGCGCTGCCGGCGGGAAAGACGGTCCTGGAGCTGTCGCTGCCGGAGCTACGGCGCGGGGACAGCCTGCTCGCGCGGGATATCGAGCTTTTCGTGCGCGGGCCGGAAAAGGTCTGCATAACGGGGCGAAACGGCGCCGGCAAGACGACGCTGCTCAGCGCCATACGCGAAGCCCTCGACGGGCGGACCGACCTCCGCATCGGCGTCATGCCGCAGGACTACGACGAGGCCCTCCCGCCGGACGAGACGCCGCTCCGCTTCCTCGCGGGCTCCGGGACGAAGGACGAGGCGACGCTCGTGCGCACGCGGCTCGGCTCCCTGCGCTTTACTGCGCAGGAGATGGAGCATCCGATACGCGAGCTCTCCGGAGGACAGCGGGCGAAGCTGCTGATGCTGAGCCTCAGCCTCGGCGGGGCAAACGTCCTCCTTCTCGACGAGCCGACGCGCAACTTTTCCCCGCTCTCAGGCCCGCAGATACGCGGCATACTGCGCGGCTTCCCCGGCGCGATAATCAGCGTTTCCCACGACAGAAAGTACGTCGCCGAGGTCTGCGACGCGGTCTACGAACTGACGGAGACGGGCTTGCGGCGCGTCTTCGCCGAGAGCTGAAGCGGCGCTCGCTTGTTGTTTTTTGCCCGCGCGTTTGGTATAATCATATAATCAGAATTAAGGCGGTGTTACCGATGAAGCTCATGCTTATCGACGGCAACAGCATAGTCAACCGCGCCTTTTACGGCGTCCACGACCTTACCAATTCGGCCGGGCTGCATACAAACGGCATCTTCGGCTTTATGAACATACTCAAAAAGCTGCTCGACGACGAGGCGCCCGACCACGTCTGCGTCGCCTTCGACCTCGCCGCGCCGACCTTCCGCCACAAGCGCTGGGACGGGTATAAGGCCACGCGCAAGGGCATGCCCGAAGAGCTCGCCGAGCAGATGGCGCCGCTCAAGGAGGCGCTCGACGCCATGGGCATCAAGCGCGCCGAGCTCGAGGGCTACGAGGCCGACGATATCATCGGGACGCTTTCGGCCCGCTGCGAGCAGGCCGGGGGCGAATGCGTCGTCGTCACGGGCGACAAGGACAGCTTCCAGCTCATCTCCGACGCTGTGACCGTCCTGCACGTCAAGACCCGCATGGGCCAGACCGAGAGCGTGCGCTACGATCCCGCGCTGTTTCGCGAGGAGTACGGCTTCGAGCCCCCGCGCATGGTCGATCTGAAGGCCCTCATGGGCGACGCCTCGGACAACATTCCCGGCGTGCGCGGCGTCGGCGAGAAGACCGCGCTCGACCTCATCCGGCGCTACGGGACGCTCGAAGGCGTATACGCCGCGGCGGCCGAGCAAAAGCCCGCGCTCGCCGCCAAGCTGGAGGCGGGACGCGAGAGCGCCTGCCTCTCCTATGAGCTGGCGACGATAGACCGCGCCGTCCCGCTCGAGCTCTCCCCCGCCGACTGCGCCTATTCCGGACCCGACCGCGAGGCGCTGCTGGCCGTCTTCCGGAGGCTGGAGTTTTTCAAGCTGATAGACAAATGGGGCCTTCGCGACGCTTCCGCCCCCGAGACGGAGCCCGCCGCCGCGGCGGTATGGTCGCTCGGAGCGGACGAGAGATCCCTCGAAGGCTGGAAAAAGGCCGGGCGCGTCGCAGTGCTGGGTCTTGCGGAGGGCGTCGCGGTCTGCTGCGGCGGGAACGTCTCCATACTGATGCGCGACGAGCTCGGCAACGGATACCTTCCGCTGCTTCGCGCCCTCTTCTCCGCGGAGATCGAAAAGATCACTCACGACCTGAAATCGCTCGTACACGTCCTCGCCGAGGACGCTCTCCCCTGCGAGGGCTTCGTATTCGACACGATGCTCGCGGCCTACCTGCTCTCGCCGACGGATTCGGACTATTCCATCGAAAAGATCGCCGCGCGAAACGGCTTTGAGCTGCCTCCCGCCTCGCTCTATACCGCGCAGGAGGCCTTCGCCCCGCTCGCCGACAGGTCGGCGGCGTTCGCGGCTTGGGCCGCCCACGCGGCCGCGCTCGAAACGCTTTACGACAGGCTCGCCCCGCGCCTTGCCGAGGCGGGTATGGCCGAGCTTCTCGACAAGGTCGAGCTCCCGCTCGCGCCCGTGCTCGCGGATATGGAGACGGCGGGCTTTCTCATCGACAGAAAGGCGCTCGGCGCCTTCGGCGAGATGCTTTCGCAGCGCGTAAGCGAGCTGGAGGAGAGCATTTACGCCCACGCCGGAGAGCGCTTCAACATCAATTCCACCAAGCAGCTCGGCGAGATCCTTTTCGTCAAGCTGATGCTTCCCTACTCCAAAAAGACCAAAACGGGGTACTCCACGAATATCGACGTGCTCGAAAAGCTGCGCGGCAAGCACCCCATCATCTCGGACATTATCGAGTACCGCGCCGTCGCGAAGCTCAAATCGACCTACGCGGACGGCCTGCTGAAGGTCATCGCGCCGGACGGGCGCATCCACACCAACTTCACGATGACCGTCACGGCGACGGGCAGGCTCTCCTCCACGGAACCGAACCTGCAGAACATCCCCGTGCGCACGGAGCTAGGGCGCGAGGTGCGGCGCGTCTTCGTCGCTCCGAAGGGCTCCGTCCTCGTCGATGCGGACTACTCGCAGATCGAGCTGCGCCTGCTCGCCCACATCTCCGGCGACGAGCGCATGCGCGAGGCCTTCACCTCCGGCGCGGATATCCACAGACGGACGGCCTCCCAGGTCTTCGGCGTGCCGCCGGAGGAGGTCACCTCCCTCATGCGCAGCCGCGCCAAGGCCGTCAATTTCGGCATCGTCTACGGCATCTCCGCCTTCTCGCTGGCTGAGGACATAGGCGTTCCCGTCTATGAGGCGAAGGCTTATATGGAGAGCTATCTGGAAAACTTCAGCGGCGTGCGGGATTATATGAAGAGCATCGTCGAAAAAGCCCGCGCCGACGGCTACGTCTCGACCATAATGGGACGCCGCCGCGCGATCCCGGAGCTTGCCTCCTCAAACCACAATACGCGCGCCTTCGGCGAGCGCGTCGCGCTCAATACGCCCATCCAGGGCAGCGCCGCCGACATCATCAAGCTCGCGATGATACACGTCGCGGCGAGGCTGAAGGCTGAGGGACTGCGCTCGAAGCTCATTATGCAGGTGCACGACGAGCTCATCGTCGAGGCGCCGGAGGACGAGGCGGAGCGCGTCGCGGCGCTGCTGACCGAGGAGATGGAGAACGTCGTCTCGCTCTCGGTTCCGCTGACGGCCGAGGCGAAGTCCGCCGCGACGTGGTACGACGCGAAATGACGATACGAAGGCTTACGGCTGCGGATCTTCCCGCCGCGGCGGAGATAGAAAAGAGCTGCTTCTCCGTCCCCTGGACGGAGGGGATGCTCGCGGGCGAGGTCGCCGAGGGGCTCTGCCTCGGCGCGTTCGAGGACGAAAAGCTCGTCGGCTACTGCAGCATGCGCAGCGTTCTCGACGAGGGATATATAAACAACGTCGCCGTTCTCCCGGCTTACAGAAGGCGCGGGATAGCCCGCGCGCTGCTGACGGAGCTCGAAAAAAGCGCGGAGGGCCTCGCCTTCCTGACGCTGGAGGTGCGCGAATCGAACAGCGCGGCGCAGGCGCTTTATGTCTCGCTCGGGTATCTGCCCGTCGGGCGGCGGCCGCGCTACTATGAGCGCCCCGTCGAGGACGCGCTTCTCATGACCAAATACTTCACGGGTCGGTGAAAAACATGCTCATTCTTTCAGTCGAATCCTCCTGCGACGAGACGGCAGTCGCCGTAACGGAAAACGGACGGCGCGTCCTCGCAGACGCCATAGACTCGCAGGTCGCGCTGCACGCCGTCTACGGCGGCGTCGTGCCGGAGCTCGCCTCACGCAGGCACGCGGAGATCATAGCCCCGCTGGCCGAGCGCGCGCTCGCTGACGCGGGCGTCGCCCGCGCGGACATAGACGCAGTCGCCGTCACGGCG
>JAEFAK010000163.1 GCA_016287555.1 Oscillospiraceae bacterium | reverse complement strand
CAATTCGCTGGACTTTCCGAGAGCTATTTTGGAATACTTTGCTATGGAATCGGTGGAGCCGTCGGTAATGAAGCTGATCGTCGCGCTGTCGCCGGAGACGGTGAGCTTTTTGGAATCGGCCTCAAAATGGTTGAACATCGCCGACGGGCCGGCCGCGAGTCCGGGGAGCGCGTAGGTCCCCTCGGCGATCGGAACCGCAGGCAGCACGGTCGAATCGCTCGTCTTGGTCAGCGGCGAAAACACAAAATACTGGTCGTTCGAGCCCATCCACTGTCCGGGATTGGAGGCCGACCAAGGGGCGCGGCGGAGTACGAAATATACCGTGCCCGAGCTGAGCTCTTCGGCCGTGAGCGGGATAACGAACTGGACGGCCTTGTTACCCTCGTAAACGTTGTCGGAATAGGTGTGTCCGGCGGCGGCATAGGCTCCGTTCTCATCGGGAATCATAACTCCCATGATGACGTCGGCCGTCGAGGGATCTGCGGGCGCCTCGGTACGTTTGCCCTTCCATACTGCGTCGTATTTGTTCGGCGCGTAGGAGCGGGTCACGAGCCATCCCTGTCCGTCCTTGACAACGACGTAGCTGGGGAAGTCTGTCTCGTCGGGCGCTATCATGGCGGTGCTGTAGCCGGTCCCGCCGACAGAGTACGTGCCGTTTGCCAGCGTCTCTTCGCCCTCGGCCAGCGCCGGGACGGCCAGGGCCGCGAGCATAACGACCGCAAGCAGCAGCGCCAGAAGTCTGCGTGGTTTTTTCATCTTGTTTCCTCCTTAGTTTATATAAAAACGTTTATTTCGTTTCAAAGACCTTATCCGTCTCCTCGAGCTTGCCCGCCTCGCGGGCGGCCTCGATGAGCCCGACTATGCGCGCGCTCCCCGTCCCGAGGGGGAAGGGCGCGTATATGACGCGGGAGCATCTGTCGATGAGCGCTCTCGCGCGCGCGGCCGCCTCCTCGCCGATGGGCTCGAAGGGCTTTTCCGTGACGACCTCGGCCGCGAGGACCTTCGCGACCTGGAAGTCCACGTCGTTTTCCGCCAGCACGCCCGCGTAAAAGGGCGTGTCCTCCTTCTGCAGGCGGCGGAAGACGCTTATCCCGCTCCCGCAGCCGGATATGACGAAGGTATCCGGCTCGCCGGCGGGCGGCGGCAGCTCGACGGAGCCGAAGGCGATGTTGAAGCTGCCCTCGGAGATGCCGTAGAGCTCGTTTATTATCTCCTCGCGGAATATCTCCTCCGGCGTCCCGAAATTGGAGATGACCTCGCCGGAGACGCACATTATCTTGTCGGATATCTTCTGCGCGAGGTCTATCTCGTGCAGGCTCATGATGACGGTTATGCCCTTTTCCTTCGCCATGGAGCGGAGGATGGAGAGCAGCTGGAGCTTGTGGCGTATGTCGAGGAAGGAGGTCGGCTCGTCGAGCACGATTATCTCCGGCTCCTGGCATATTGCGCGGGCCAGCAGCACGCGCTGGCGCTGGCCGTCGCTAATGGCGGAAAAGTCCCGCTCCGCGAGGTCCGCCGCGTGCACGCGCTCCATGGCCAGACGGACCTTTTCCTTGTCCTCCTGCCCCAGCAGGCCGAGCGTGTTGGTATAGGGGTAGCGCCCCGTCGCGACGACGTCCCAGCAGGTCAGAAGCTCCCCCTTGATGCGCTCCGTCAGCACGACCGCGAGCCGGCGCGAGAGCTCCTTGTAGGTCATGGCGTTTATCGAGGCGTCGGCGATGAAGCTGTCGCCCTTTATGACGGCGAGGTGCTTGGTTATGCTCTTGAGTATCGTCGATTTGCCGGAGCCGTTGGGGCCGATGAGGGTCAGTATCTCCCCGGCGCGGATATTTATCTCTATGTCGTGTATCAGCGCCTTGCCGTTATAGCCGACGGAGAGGTCGGACGTGCGGAAATAGTAGTCTCCCATGCCGCGCCTCCCTTACGACTTCGCGCCGTTGCGGCGGATGAGCATCGCTATGACGACCGGCGCGCCGAAGAGCGCCGTGACCGTGCTTATCGAGAGCTCGACGGGGGCGAACGCCGTCCTCGCTATGTAGTCGCAGAAGAGGCAGAATACGCCCCCTCCGAGAAACGACGCGGGAATGACGAGGATGGGCTTGGCCGTCTTGAGCAGCATCTTTATAAGGTGCGGGACGGCTATGCCGACGAAGGATATAGGCCCTGCGAAGGCCGTCACGCAGCCCGCCAGCAGGCTCGACATGAGGATGAGCAGGATGCGGAAGCGCTTGACGTTGACGCCCATGCTCTGGGCGTAGCTCTCGCCCATCTGGTACGCGCTTATGGGCTTGGACATGAGGAAGACCAGCACGAAGCAGACGAGGACGACTATGACGAAGAAGCGCACGTCGGCCCACGTCGTGCCGGAGAACCTGCCCTGCGACCAGCCGTGCAGGTTGACTATGTCGGAGTCCTTGGCGAAGGTTATGAGAAATTCGGTTATGGCCGAGCAGATATAGCTTATCATTATGCCCGCCACCAGCAGCATCGACATCTGCTTGATGCTCCGGGCCGCCAGCAGGACGAAGCCCATGGCTATCAGCGCGCCCGCGAAGGCCGCGAGGACCATCATCCAGCTCGTCACGTAGTTGACGAAGCGCAGCAGGACTATCATCACTATCGCCACGAAGAGCTTCGAGCCCGAGGATATGCCGAGCACGAAGGGGCCGGCGATGGGGTTGCCGAAGAACGTCTGCATCAGAAAGCCCGAGAGGGCGAGCCCTCCGCCGAGGACGGCGGCGGCGATGATGCGCGGCAGGCGCAGCTTCCAGACTATGCCGAACTCCGTCTCGTCGCCGGCGCGCAGGAAGATTATCCTCGCTATGTTGCCGACGGAGATGTGCACGCTGCCGGTGTTGATGTTCCAGACCGTCAGTATCGCGAAGGCGGCGGCCAGCCCTATGAAGACGGCCGTATAGCGGACGCGGGCGAGGCCCTTTTCATGCTTCGGGCTGCTCATGCTCCCGCCCCTTCGAGACGGAACATGTATTCAAGATCGCTCCCGTCCGTCGTGCCGGAGAAGATCCTGTTCATCTCCCGGATGATGGATCCCATCTTGTCCGTCTGCTGGAACATGCTCTCCGTCGTGCACCAGGCGTTGCCCTCCCTGACGGCCCTGAAGTCCGCGAGGACGGGGCTGAGGCTGAGCAGGTCGTCTATGGAGGTGAGCTGCGCGACTATGGAGCAGTTGTAGATGATTATGTCCGCGTCGCAGGCGTCGGCGTAGAACTGCTCCATGCTCATGTTTATGGAGCTGAGCTTTATGTCGTCGTCCGCGCCGAGCCCGTCGAGGGCGTAGATACCGCCCGCGAGGCGTATCATCGCGGGGACGTAGCCGTCGGTCTTGTAGGTGACGACGCTGCCGGAGGTATTGACGTAGAAGAAGGCGACGGTCTTTCCAGTGCCCTCGAAATCGCCGAGCTCGCGGACCTTGTCCGCCTCGGCCTCGAACATGGCCTCGGCCTCCGCCTCCCTGTCGAAGAGCGCGCCGTAGACCTTCATCCACTCGGTCCTGCCGAGGGGATGCTCCTCATAGCTGGAGCGCTCGATTATCGTCGGGATGCCTATCTCTATGAGCTTTTCGCGCACGTCGGGATTGTGCAGTATCATCGTGGACTCTATCGAGAGGCCGCATTTGCCGTTCATCAGCATCTCGTAGTCCGGGGCGTTGTACTTGCCCGCGTATATGACGTCGCCCGTCTCGAGCGCCTTTATGGCGCTCTCGGTATACCAGGTGCGGGAGCCCACGAAGTCGAGCGAATCCATCGCGCCTATGGAGTCAATGAGCGCCATGGCGGAGGTCGCCGCCAGATAGACGTGCTCGATGGGCCTCTGCAGCACGACGACGTCCTTGTCCAGCCCCGCGGGGACGCTGCCGCCCTCCGGGACGATGAGGATGCGGTCGCTGTCGACCATGTCTATGTATTCGTAGCCGCCCTCGTATTTATAGATGGCGAACTGGTCGGCGTAGGTGAGGGGAACGGTGCTCTCGTAGACGAGGCCCTCTATAACGGGCGCGTCAGGGTCGGACGGCGCGGACGGAGCGGCCGTCGGCTCCGGTCCCTCCGTCGGAGCGGGCGAGGGGGAGTCCGTCGGGGAGGCGGGAGCCTTCGCGCAGGCGGCGAGGGAAAGGGCGAGCGTCAGCGCGAGCAGCGCCGCGAGCAGTCTTTTCAGCTTCATCTCGTCTTCCTCCGCTTACTTTTTCTTCTTCGACTTCGCGACTATGACCGCTGTGACCGCGGCGACGACCACGACCGCGGCGGCAATAATGCCTATTATCGCGCCGGTGCCGAGGCCGCCGTGCGCTTCGGGCGCGGGGGCCGGTGCGGGCTCGGACGGGGCTTCCGGCGTTCCGGGGTGATCAGGCTCGG
>JAEFAK010000162.1 GCA_016287555.1 Oscillospiraceae bacterium | reverse complement strand
GTCCTGGCTGTGATCGTGCTCGGCGCCGCGTTCTGGTTCGGCGGCAACGCGCCCGGCCTGCAGGGCTGGAAGCCCGCTCCCTCCCCGGAGGCGTCCGCCGCCCCGGAGGGGCGCCCCGACGCGCTCAACGGCGACCTCTCCGCCGACGAAAAGCTCGCCCTTGCGGCTGAGCTCGCGGGCGGCGAGTCCCAGGTCGAGCAGGGCGACGCGAACTATTCCCTCCAGCAGGGCATGCAGCTCGACCCCTCCACGGGCAAGGACAAATACGGGACGGACCCCGTTCCCGAGGGCAAGCCCCTCCCCGTCGAGCCGCAGGACGCGGAGATATCCGACGTCGAGCACAAGTGCACGATATCCATCTCCTGCGCGACGATAAACGACAACATCGGCTGGCTCGACCCGGAGAAGGTCGAGCTCGTGCCGGAGGACGGATGGATACTCCGCCCCGTCGAGGTCACTTTCTACGAGGGCGAGAGCGTCTTCAACATCCTCGCGCGCACCTGCAAGCAGAACGGGATACACATGGAATTTCAGAACACCCCGATGTACAACAGCGCCTACATCGAGGGCATAAACAACCTCTATGAGTTCGACTGCGGCAACCTCTCCGGCTGGATGTACAAGGTCAACGGCTGGTTCCCCAACTACGGCTGCTCGCGCTACGGCCTCAAGGAGGGCGACGTCATCGAGTGGGTCTATACCTGCAACCTCGGCATCGACGTCGGCGGATACTACGTCATGGGAGGCTGAGCATGGCGTCCCGCGATGCGTTCTCAAGCTGCCACCCGGTCGTCAACTTTCTCTATTTCGGGCTGGTGCTCATATTCACGATGTTCTTCGTGCACCCCGCCGCGCAGCTTTTCGCTCTCGCGGCGGCAGTCACGTACAGCATATACTTAAACGGCCGCAAGGGCGTTCGCTTCAGCCTGCTCTACATGCTGCCGATAGCGATCCTCGCGGCGCTCATAAACCCCGCCTTCACCCATGAGGGCGCGACCATACTCGCCTACCTGCCCTCCGGCAACCCCCTGACGCTCGAGAGCATTCTCTTCGGCTGCTCGGCCGCGGTCATGCTCGTCAGCGTCATTTTCTGGTTTTCATGCTATAACGCGGTCATGACCTCGGACAAGTTCGTCTATCTCTTCGGCCGGGTCATCCCCGCGCTGAGCCTCGTGCTGAGCATGACGCTCCGCTTCATCCCGAAGTTCAAGGCGCAGCTCAAGACCGTCAGCGAGGCGCAGCGCTGCGTCGGGCGCGACGTATCCGACGGGTCGGTCATAAGGCGCATTAGAAACGCCGTGACCATTCTCTCGATAATGATAACGTGGTCTCTCGAAAACGCCATCGAGACGGCCGACAGCATGCGCGGGCGCGGCTACGGCCTGCCCGGACGCACGGCTTTTTCCATATACCGCTTCGACGAGCGCGACCGTCTCGCGCTCCTCTGGCTCATCTTCTGCGGGGTCTGCACGGTCTGCGCGTGGATAGCCGGCGGGTTCTACTGGCGCTATTACCCGACCGTCAAGGGCGTCGAGCCCGGCGCGGCGGTCATATTCTTCCACATCGTCTACCTCGCGCTCTGCTTTACCCCCGTCGCCATGGACGTATACGCCGATATACGCTGGAAGAAGATCACGGGCGGGCGCTGAGCGCCGATATATATCCCCTGACAAAGGAGACACGACCATGATACAGAGCATCAACTTCCCCGTCGCGCAAAGCTGCATCGCCCCTTACGGGGATTGGGACGCGCTCGCAAAGCGCATCAAGGCCATGGGGCTCGACGGCGTCGAGGCCATATGGGACCCGGACGAGATAGACGACCGCTTCCCCGCCTCGCTGATGACCGGCTGCCACATGCTCTTTTACCCGGACTGGCTCGATTTTTACAGGCAGAACTGGCCCGAGCTCCTGCGCAAATTCGGCTCGCGCGAAATGGTCGATACGGTATACCGCGGGACGAAGCCGGAGGACCTCGTCGAGCAGTTCCGCTTCGACCTGAAGCGCGCGATAAGCCTCGGCGCGGACTACCTCGTCTTCCACGTCTCCGACGTCTCGCTCGAGGAGAGCTACACCTACCGCTGGCTGCACGACGACTACGCCGTCCTCGACGGGGCGATAGAGATAATAAACGATCTTCTGAAGGGCGTCGAGTCGACCTTCGACTTCCTCGTCGAGAACCAGTGGTGGCCGGGCTTCACGTTCACCGACCCCGCCAAGACCGAGTACCTGCTCAGCCGCATAAACTTCCCGCGCGTCGGCATAATACTCGATACGGGGCATCTCATGAACTCCAACACGTCCATCCGCTCGCAGGCCGACGGCGTCGAATACGTTCTGCGCCGCTACCGCGAGCACGGCGAGCTGGGAAAGGCCGTCCTCGGCATGCACTTCCACCAGAGCGTCAGCGGAGCTTACGTCCGCGCGAATACAGGCGCCGTCCCCGAGGACTTCCCGGAGGACTACTTCGCCGCCTTTTTCCGCACCTACCCGCACATCGAGAGCATCGACCGCCACCGCCCCTGGACGATCCCCGCCTGCGCGAGGATAGTCGAGGAGGTCGCGCCGAAATACCTCACGCACGAGCTCAGCGTCTCCCCGAAGCGCCCGCAGCTCGCCGCGACCAAACGCCAGATGACCGCCATCAGGAAGGGACTTGCGCTTTCTTGAACGAACCGCTCCTTAAAACTCAGGAACTGACCTTCACCTACCCCGAGCAGGCAAGGCCCGCGCTTCGCGGCGTCTCGCTGGAGCTGCGGCGGGGCGAATTCGTCGTGCTCTGCGGCCCCTCCGGCTGCGGCAAGACGACGCTCCTGCGCCGCTTCAAGAGCGACCTTGCCCCGCACGGGACGGTCGAGGGCGAGATATACTTCGCCGGCCGGCCGCTCTCGGAGCTGGACAGGCGCGAGCAGAGCTCCCGCATAGGCTTCGTCCAGCAGAGCCCGGAAAACCAGATCGTCACGGACAAGGTCTGGCACGAGCTCGCCTTCGGACTTGAGAGCCTCGGCTTCGACACGCCGACGATACGCCGCCGCGTCGCCGAGATGGCCTCGTTCTTCGGCATACAGACGTGGTTTTACAAGAACGTCACGGAGCTCTCCGGCGGGCAGAAGCAGCTTCTCAACCTCGCCTCGATAATGGTCATGCAGCCGGAGCTGCTCATCCTCGACGAGCCCACCAGCCAGCTCGACCCAATCGCCGCGGGCGAATTTCTCGCGACGATAGGCAAGATAAACCGCGAGCTCGGCACGACCATACTGCTGACGGAGCACAGGCTCGAGGAGACCTTCCCGCTGGCCACGCGCGTCGTCGTCATGGACGGCGGCGCCATCATCACGGAGGGCACGCCGCAGCAGGTCGGCCTCGCGCTGCGCGAGAGCGGACACGCCATGTTCGCCGCCATGCCGACGGCCATGCGCGTCTGGGCGGCCGTCCCGAGCGAGCACGAATGCCCCGTCACGGTCCGCGAGGGGCGCGACTGGCTCGCCGCCTTCAGCGCGGAAACTCCGCTGCTCCCGCTGCGTCCGGAGCCCGTCTTCCAAAGAAGCGAGGAGGACGCGGTCAGCGCCGAGGGGCTCTGGTTCAAATACGAAAAAGACCTGCCCGACGTCGTCAAGGGGCTCAGCATGACCGTCAAGAAGGGGGAATTTCTCGCCCTGCTCGGCGGCAACGGGACGGGCAAGACGACGACGCTCAAGCTGCTCGCCGGGCTGCTCAAGCCCTACCGCGGCTCCGTCAGCGTCGTGGGAAAGGTCGGCATGCTGCCGCAGAACCCGCAGACGCTCTTCGTCAAGAAGACCGTCCGCGAGGACCTTCTGGAGCTGCTGGAAAAGCGCGACCCGCAGCGCGAGCAGAAGGCCGCGCGCGCGACGGCGCTCTGCCGTCTCGAGGGTCTGCTCGACAGGCACCCATACGATCTCTCCGGCGGCGAGCAGCAGCGCGCCGCACTCGCCAAGATACTCCTGCTCGACCCGGACGTCCTGCTCATGGACGAGCCCACGAAGGGGCTCGACGCGGAGTTCAAGGCCGTCTTCGCGCAGATACTCGAGACGCTGCTGGCGCGCGGCGTGACGATAGTCATGGTCAGCCACGACGTCGAGTTCTGCGCCTCGCACGCGCACCGCTGCGCCCTTTTCTTCGACGGCGACGTCGTCACGGAGGGCGCGCCGCGCGCCTTCTTCTCCGGCAACAGCTTCTATACGACCTCTGCCAACCGCATGGCGCGCGCGCTGCTGCCGGAGGCCGTGACGGCGGAGGACGTGATCGCCGCCTGCGGCGGCGATCTCCCGCCCGCGGCGGAGCTGCCGGAGGACATCGGCGCGCTGCCGCAGCCGCAGACGGAGGACAACACGAAAGTCGGGAAGCTCCCGTGGTGGC
>JAEFAK010000161.1 GCA_016287555.1 Oscillospiraceae bacterium | reverse complement strand
TTAAAAGCCCCGCCGAAACCTCGGCGGGGCTTTTGCCATGCTATTCAACAATAATGGGACAAAAGAACCGTCCCCAAATTTTACGCCCGCGGGCGGAGCGAGTAATCGTTCCCGTCGCGGACCATCAGAAAGCCCATCGGGCTCCCTTGGTACAGGACGTCTATCCACTCGCCGTTGCTCGGCCCTGTCGGGGACTTGACCCCCTCGTATTTGTATTCGACCGAAATTTCCACGATCCATTTGTTCCTCCCTATCTCATCTTCGGAGAGGAAATAGAGCGAGCGCGTCTCCTCGTCCATGGCGGTCGTTTGGACGACGTCGACGGAGAGACCGCGGTACTCGGTCACGCGGAACGTGCGCTCCCCGGACTCGGTGCAGAGGTCGTCCATGACCATCTTCGCGAGCTCCGAAGCGGCCTGCTCCGGGGTCAGAAGTCCGTCGGCTTCGGCGCTCGTTTCACGCCCGGAGTCGGAATAACAGCAGAGCTTCGTGTTCCCGGCGGGGGTGTCGTACCCGGCTTCCTCCAATATCGCCCTCAGCTCCGGGATCTGCGCCGCCTCCTCCTGAGTCATGACGCTGTAAGGCGAGGAGAGCGTATATATTTTGCTCCTCTCGCGGTGCTTCGCGAGCAGCACGAGATACCGCCCCCCGATCGTCACGGTATCGTTGAAGAAGGGTATCAGTATCTCCGAAAATTCCGGGTCCGCGGATATTCCCAGCACCTCGGCCGGATCCGGCTCTCCGCGCAGCCGGGCCAGCACCGTGCAGGTGTAGGTCGTGGTCGGGGCCTGCGTCCCGACGACGAAGACCTCCTCGGGCCGCACGAAGAATATCGACTCCGTGACCTCGAGAATGTCCCCGATATCGTCCGAGCGGGTGAATTTGCGCCCGTCTTCGTCATGGTCCGGCGCGCCGCCTGCGCAGAGCGAGGCTATGAGGCTCCGCTCGGCCTCCGTGTCCTCCGCAATATCCGTCAGGATATAGAGGACGTGCTCTTGGTAAACGGAATCGTATCCCGAGAGAAACAGAATGACGTCGTCGCCGCTCACGGGCATGGCGGAAGGAAGACTGACGTATCCCGAGGTTATGACGTGGAGCGGCTCGCCGTCGGCGCTGCCCTTGAGCTCCTCGCGCACCTCGTAGACGTATTCGTCGCCGCGGAAGGCCTGCACGGTCTCGACGTAGCGCGCGGTCACGATGTTCGTAGAGCCCAGCACGATGTCCTCATGGCTCTGCGGGATCCTGTCAAGGCCTGCGTCCGGCGCGGGCGTCTGCTCCGCGCTCGGGACGGGCGAAGGCTCAGCGGTCGTCGCGGGAGCGGGCTGCTTCGCGCACGCGGCGAGGGAAAGGGCGAGCGCGAGAGCGATGAGCAAAGTCAGAAAACGTTTCATTTACTTTCCCTCCTCAATTTTGCGTCGGACCTTCTTCAAAGCGCGGGCGTTCATGCACGTCAATTATAAATTACCATATATTGTCCCTTTGTCAACAAAAACTATATCAACCGTGTAAGTGTTAAGCGATCGAACGCGCGGGGAGGGGAGGGCGCCGACCCCTGCGCGTACACCGTGGCCGCGACGCGGCGGCCTTCGCCTGAGAGCCGCCGCTTTGTCGTATCATGCCATTCCGCACCGTCACGTGCCGAAAATGCCGTCGAGGACGCCCGTCAAAAGCAGGACGAAGAAGGCTATAAGCGCGGCGAAAACGACGCCGATGATGAGCAGCAGCTTCCACGCCTTCATCGGCTTGCCGGGGTGTTCCTTCGCGCGCTGGAGAACTCTGTTGTTCATGGCCTGCTGCTGCAGCTTCATGGCCTCATAATCTACACCCGGTCCCGGCATATCGATCCCTCCTTTTTTCAGTTCCAAAGTCCGTTATAGACGAATTCGAGCACAGGCCTGCCGGTCAAGGCGTCCTCGGCGAAGGCCGCGGTGTGCAGGTATCTGCCGCCGCCGACTTGTTCCTCGTCGTGCCATTTCCAGAGCTGTTCGGGGACGGCCATGCGCTCGCCGTTTGCCGTGAGCGTGTATTTGTCTATCTCGCCGAGCACGGAGCTGACGCCCTCGACGACGGCCTGCTTATCAAAGTCTTTTTCGAACGTGAGCACGATGCCCGTAAGCCTCATATCGCCGCGGTCCTCGGTAAAGAAATAATCCACGTCGACCTTCTGCCCGAAGAATATCAGATCCTTTTGAGCCAGCCGCGCGCCGTTTTCAAGCTGCTCGGCGCCGCTGCCGAGCAACGCCCTGACGCTCTCATAGCCGGAGCCCCACGCCGCGCCGCCTATCGTGAAATCCTCCGCGAGCGTCGGCTCGTACTGTCCGAACGAGACGCCGAAGAGCGACATAAATTCCTCATTGTCGCCCGCGTAACGCCAGAAGCTGCCGCCCGCGAAGGCGACGCCGCAGGAATCCTCAGCGGGGCAGAAGGAGAACTCCGTCCCGTCGGCGCGCGTCGCGGTCACCACGGAGCCGAAGGGGCATCCGGCGGCGTAGCCGAGGTCAGCCGCGCCGGAGAGAAGCTCTTCGAGCCTCGCGAGGGAGGCGGGGTCGGTCAGGACGGCTTCCGTCGGCCTGTACGTCCCGCCCTCGTTTCTCCAATAGCGCCAGACCGCGCGGACCATATCGTGCGCCTTGCCCGGTTCATAGGGCTCCGGCCCGAGTTCGGTCACGACGAGCCTGAACGTGCAGTCATAGACCGACCCTTCGTATTTTTCCTCGGAGGGAACGTACCTGCCCCGCGGGCCGGCGACGCGCATCACGCACCAGTATGTGCCGGGCTCGAGCCAGTTGAGCGCCGTATCGCCGTACCAGTCCTCGCGCAGGGGCTCGAAGTCCTCATTATAGACGCGCAGATTGCCCATGCGCGTCCCGCCGAGCGTGAGTTCGATCCCGTCCGTCAGCGTGACGGTCGGCGCGCGCTCCGGTTTTTCTTCCATGTCGAAGTACCATGGCCACCCGTCGCCGAAAAGCCAGCCGTTCTCCGTCCACATTTTTTCATTGACGAGAGTTTCCCACGCGGCGAAGCTGCCCTCCGCTCCCGTCACGGTCAGCAGCGGCTCGTCCGGCGTCGGGGACGTCGCCGCGCTCGGATATCTTGCGAGTATCGTTTTCGCCTCCTCGGAATTGACGGAGAAGACGAGGTAGTTCGAGGCTTCGCGCGGGGATTTGGCGCCCTTCGGGAAGACGAGGATGAAGCGGTCGCCGGGCTGCGTGCCGAGCGGCGCGAGCATGGGGAAGCCGTCCGGGACGATGAGCGTCTTTCCGTTGAGCACCTCGTCGACGGTGAAATCGAAGGGCACGTTGTATTTTTCGGTGAAAAAGTCTCTGACGTCCTCCCGAAGCGCGGTCACGGTCACTATCTCGACGAGGCCGCCCTCGTCGAGCGCCTCCTCGAGAGTCTTCGTATCGACGGTCGGGAGCGTCCCCGCCGCCCTCATCGACGCGGCGATCTCCCTGAGCCTGACGCCCATGTTGTCGCGCTCGCCGACGCCGAGGTCGAAGCCGTCCAGGAAGTAAAGCAGGGGCTCGCCGTCGAGCAGGTATTCGCGGACGAGGAAGCGGTAAGTCACGAAGCCGTAGAAGCGGTGCTCCGTCGCGGGCTCGCTGCGGACGGTCAGCAGCAGATAGTATACCCCGCCCGGCTGAAGGAAGCTGCTTTTCAGGGCGGTGACGCTTATCGTCTCCTCCGCCGTGCCGAAATAGTCCTCGATGAGGGCGAAGGTGTATTCGCAGTGCATGGCGTCGAGCTCATCGACAGACCTGAGCTGAGCCTTGACGGCGGCCCCGCTCATCCCGGCGAGCTCCTCAAGCGACGCGGGCAAATGCCATTCTTCGTTCATGGCGTGCGCTGGGTCGTCGGGATCGAAGCCCGCGCCCATCTCCTCGCGCGAGGATATGACGTAGCCCTCCGGGTCAATGGCCGGGACGGCCGTCGGCGTATAGTCCGCGGTATAATAGGGGATATACCTGAAATCGTCGCGCTGGTACCCGTCGTCGAGCACGAAGCCCTGCTCGCCGAAGGTCACGAGGAAGGGGAGCGTGTAAAACGTGAAGGCGTCGGTGCATTTGGCATATTCGACAGCCTTCCCGTCGGAGATGCGCCGAGCCATCAGAAGCGCGGCGTCGTCCGCGCCCGTCATATCAGGGTTTCCGATCGGATAGTAGAGCCAGCCGCCGTGAGCGGTGCAGCTATGGATAATTTCGCCTCCGGCGCCCGTTTCCATCCGCTCGCCGCCGCCGGTCGCGGCGTCATAGCTCGTGCAGCCGCCGAACGACCCGGCGGTATATACGCGCCCGCCGTCGACGCTTATGCTGCCCAGCGGCAGGAGGGGCCTTTCAAATTCTCTGACTGTCCCGTCCGGCGCCTCGCGCACGAGCAGCTCG
>JAEFAK010000160.1 GCA_016287555.1 Oscillospiraceae bacterium | reverse complement strand
GCTGGTAATGCGTCCGGACTGCACCGCTCCCATAGCGAGGCTCGTCGCCTCGCACTTCAAGGCAGGGGACGCTCCGCTCAGGCTCTGCTACGACGAGACGGTCTTCCGCTCCGCCGCCGGGCTCGACGGCGCCGATTCCGAGCTTCCCCAGTGCGGGGTCGAGCTCATAGGCGCGCCGGGGCTCCGCGGAGATATCGAGATAGTCTCCCTCGCCGTCGACGCAGTGCGCGCGGCGGGGCTGACGGATTTTCGCCTCGAGCTCGGCCACGCCGATTTCTTCTTCGGTCTGACTGAGGAGCTCGGCCTTTCACGCGACGACGAGGAGGCTCTTCGCGCCTGCATCGAATCGCGCAGCTTCGCCCAGCTCGACGAGCTCGTCGCGGGGTACAGCGGCGAGGCCGCGCAGTGCCTGCGCCGTCTGCCCTACCTCTTCGGCGGCCCGGAGATACTCGACGAGGCCGCGGCGCTCACCTCCAATCCCCGCGCGCTGGCCGCCGTCGGAAGGCTGCGCGATATCTGGCGCGAGCTCGACGCCGCCGGCCGCGGAGACTGCATAAGCTTCGATCTCGGCCTCGTTCAGGGGCTGGACTACTATACGGGCGTCATCTTCCGCTGCTGGACGCCCGGCGCGCCTTCCTCCGTCCTCGCGGGCGGCCGGTATGACAGGCTGCTGCGCGACTTCGGGCTGGATCTTGCCGGCGCTGGCTTTGCGGTATACGTCGGCTCCCTCGCCTCGTGCTTCGAGCCCGCCGAGCCGGAAAGCGCGAAAACGCTCGTATTCTATGAAAGCGGCTGCCTCGGCGCGGCCGTCTCCCTGCTCGGAAGCGACGCGGAGCTCTCCGCCTTCGCCACGGAGGCCGAGTCCCTCGAATACGCGCGCAAAGCGGGCATGAAGCTCGTCGTAGTGTCAAAAAGCGGAACAAAGGAGGTCGGCACGGATGTCTGAGCCTCTCAGGATAGCAATAACCAAAGGCCGTCTGCTCGACGACTCGATACGCATGTTTCAGAAGATCGGCGCCTCCTGCTCCGAGCTTCTCGATCCGGGCCGCAGGCTGGTACTCGGCGTGCCGGAGCTCGGCCTTTCGGCCGTGCTCGCCAAGGCGCCCGACGTCGTGACCTACGTCGAGCAGGGCGTCTGCGCGCTCGGCATAGTCGGCAAGGACACTCTCATGGAGGTCGGCGGCTCGTTTTACGAGGTCCTCGACCTCGGCTACGGGCGCTGCCGCTTCGCCCTCGCGGCGCCGCGCGGCTTCTCGCTCAGCGCGAGCAGGGGGACGCTCCGCATCGCCTCCAAGTACCCCAACGTGACGCGCGCCTTTTTCCGCACGCTCGGGCAGGACGTCACGGTCATCAAGATAGAGGGCTCCGTCGAGCTCGCTCCCGTCCTCGGCCTCGCAGACGCGATAGTCGACATCGTCGAGACGGGCAACACCCTCAAGGCAAACGGCCTTGAGATAGTCTCCGAGGTCGCGCCCGTCTCCGCGCGGCTAATCGTCAATACGGCGGCGATGAAGCTCCGCAAAAACGAGATACTTGATCTTACGGAAAAATGCAGAGGTGTTTTGAATGCTTGAGATAACGCGCTCTTCCGCGGCGGGAGCCGCCGCGCTCGTCGCCTCGCTGCGCGCGAGGAACGACGAGCAGAACGAAAAGATAACCGCAGCAGCCGCGGCCATAATGGAGGACGTCCGCGTCCGCGGCTTCGAGGCAGTGCGCGAATACTCCGTCAGGTTAGACGGAGCGGAGCCGCGCGAGCTTACTAAGGCCGAGCTCGACGACGCCGTCGCCGCCTGCCCGAAGGAGCTCATAGCCGCCCTTGAGAAGGCAGCGAAGAACATAGAGGATTATCAGCGCCGCCTGCTCCCCGTCTCCTCGAGCTGGGACGTTCCCGGCGGGAGGCTCGGGCAGACCGTCCGCGGGCTCACCCGCGTCGGCATCTACGTCCCGGGCGGAGTCGGCGCCTACCCCTCCAGCGTCCTGATGAACGCGATCCCCGCCCGCGTCGCGGGAGTCGAAGAGATAGTCATGGTCACGCCGCCGACGGCGAACCTCAACGCCGCCGTCATGGCCGCCGCGCGCATAGCTGGCGTAGACCGCGTCCTCGGAGTCGGAGGCGCGCAGGCCGTCGCCGCGCTTACCTACGGGGCGGGCTTCATCCCGCGCGTGGACAAGCTCGTCGGCCCCGGCAACGCCTACGTCGCGGCCGCCAAGCGTCTTGCCTTCGGCCGGGTCGATATAGACATGGTCGCGGGGCCCTCCGAGGTCCTCGTAATAGCCGACGCCACTGCCGATCCGGCGTGGGTCGCAGCCGACCTGCTCAGTCAGGCCGAGCACGGAGACCTCGCGGGCACCGTCCTCGTCTCGACGAGCGAGGAACTCGCGCGCGCCGTCGCTTCCGAGCTCGACAGGCAGACCGCCCTGCTCCCGAGGCGCGAAATCATCGAGCATTCGCTGAGCGGCTTCGCGGCGCTCATAGTAACGGACACCATAGAGGACGCCGCCGCCCTCGCCAACGAGGTCGCGCCGGAGCACTGCGAGATAATGACGGCCGACCCGCGCGCCGTCCTCCCGCTCATCAAAAACGCCGGCGCGATATTCCTCGGCCGCTACTCCCCCGAGCCTCTCGGGGACTACATGGCCGGCCCCTCCCACGTCCTGCCCACGTCGGGCACAGCGCGCTTCTTCTCCCCGCTCTCAGTCGAGAGCTTCATAAAGCGCACCAGCGTCATCGAGTATACGAAGGACGGCCTCGCCGCCCTCTCCGACGATATAATAAGGCTCGCCGACGCGGAGGGCTTCGGCGCCCACGCGGCGAGCATCGCGATAAGGAGTGAACGCAAATGAGAACGGCCAGCATCGAGCGCTCCACCAAGGAGACGCAGATAACCCTCTCCCTCGACCTCGGCGGCGGCCCCGTCAAGGTCGATACCGGCATAGGCTTCTTCGATCACATGCTCACGGCGCTGTTCTTCTACTCCGGCTTCGGCGCGGAGCTGACGGCGCGCGGGGATCTGCACGTCGACTCGCACCACACCGTCGAGGACGTCGGCATAGTCGCCGGACTCGCGCTGCGCGAAGCGCTCGGCGACAAGGCGGGCATTCGCCGCTTCGCCGACTGCCGCGTCCCCATGGACGAGGCGCTTGCCGAGGTCGCGCTGGATATCAGCGGCAGGCCCTTCCTCCGCTTCGACGCGGATATGCCGCAGGAGATCATCGGGACTTATGACAGCTGCCTGACGGCCGAGTTCATGCGCGCCTTCGCGGTCGCGGCGGGGCTGACGCTCCACGTCGCCGCGCCCTACGGCGACAACGCGCACCACATGACCGAGGCCATGTTCAAGGCCGTCGGCCTTGCGCTGAAAAAGGCCTGCAGGGTCACGGGCGGCGGCGTCGTCTCGACGAAGGGCGTCCTCTGATGATAGGCATAGTCGACTACGGCTGCGGGAACCTTATGAGCGTGGCCAACTCGCTCGCGTTCCTCGGCTTTGACTGCTTCGTATCCTCCGACGCGGAGAAGCTCTCCGCAGCGGACGGGATGATACTCCCCGGCGTCGGCGCCTTCCCCGCCGCAATGGAGATGCTGGAGGCCTCCGGCCTCGTCGGCTGCGTAAAGGCCTTCCCTCGCCCGCTGCTCGGGATATGCCTCGGCATGCAGCTGCTCTTCTCCGTCGGCGAGGAGGTCCGCGAATGCGCTGGGCTGGGCCTCGTCCCCGGGCGTGTCAGGCTCATCGATACGGCCCTCAAGCTCCCGCACATCGGCTGGAACTCCCTTTCCCTGTGCGGGGATTCGCCGCTTTTCCGCGGCATAGCGGACGGCTCCTTCGTCTACTTCGTCCACAGCTTCGCCGGAACGGCGGAAAGCGAAAGCGACGTCGCCGCCGTCACGGACTACGGGACGGAGGTCCTCGCCGCGGTCTCGCGCGGGAACGTGCACGGGTGCCAGTTCCACCCGGAAAAGAGCGGCGATACGGGCCTGAAGATACTCAAAAACTTTGCGGAGCTCTGCATATGATCATCTTTCCATCCATAGACCTCAAGGACGGCGCCGTCGTCCGCCTGCGCAAGGGCGACTTCGCGAGCGTACATACCGTCGCTTCCGACGCGGCGGCGACCGCGGCGGAATATAAGAAGGCCGGCGCGCAGTGGCTCCACACCGTCGACCTCGACGGGGCGCGCGGCGGCGTGCGCAAAAACGCCGGCATCATAACCGCGCTTGCTCGCGAGTCTGGGCTCAAGGTCGAGATGGGCGGCGGCGTGCGCTCGGAAAAGGACGTCGAGGACGTCTTCGCCATGGGCGTGACGCGCGTCGTCATCGGCTCGGCGGCCGTCTCCGATCCCGGTCTCGTCGCCTGGGCGGCGAAGAGCTTTCCCGGCCGCGTTGCCGTCGGCATAGACGCGCTGGACGGGACGGTCCGCG
>JAEFAK010000008.1 GCA_016287555.1 Oscillospiraceae bacterium | reverse complement strand
CGCCCTTGTCCTTTCTCTCCTGCCAGGCCAGGTCCTCCTTCTCGCCGGCGGTATAGATGCGCTCGGCGCCGGGGACCTTTTCGGAGGCGCGGAGCTCGCGGCAGATTTGGCCGGCCGTGTGGCGGAAGGTCTCCGTTCCCATGAAGAACTCGGGGTTGATCACAAAGAAGAAGTGGCCCAGACGGTACATCCTGTTGCTGCCGTCGGGGTTTTTCCCGCTGAGCTCCTTCAGGAACGGTCCGCCCGCCAGCGCCGCGGACAGGATCTCCACCACGGCGGTGTATCCGTAGCCCTTGTAGCCGCCGTTTTCCTCCCCCGCTCCGCCGATGGGAAGCAGGGCGCAGTTTCCCGCGCGCATCTCGCGAAGGATCGTGCCGCTGTCGGTGAGCGTGCCTCCGTCCCGGGTGATCACCAGGCCCGCGGGCGTGGGGCTCCCCTCCCGCTCATAGTACTCGATCTTGCCGTTTTGCACGATGGAGGTGGCGCAGTCCAGATTGAACGGGAAGGGCTCGTCGGTGGGCATCGTAAACGTGAGCGGGTTCGTGCCCATCATGGGCTCGACGCCGAAGGTAGGCGCCACGGACGGGCGCGCGTTGGTGCCGCTGATGCCGATCATGCCGGCCTTTTCCGCCATGCCGGTCCAGTACCCGGCGATGCCGTAATGGGTGGAGTTGAAGATCGTGCCGCCCGCCATGCCGTAGATCTTCGCCTTTTCGATCAGCTTTTCCATCATATGGAAGCTGGCCACCATGCCCATGCCGTTGTTGGCGTTCATGACCACCGTGGTGGGCGTTTCGAGAACGGTTTCCAGCTTCGTCACGGGCAGGAGCGTGCCGTTTTTGATGCGGTCGAGATAGATCGACTTGAAGCGGTTGCAGCCGTGGCTCTCGATGCCGCGGCGGTCGGATTCCAGGAGCACGTCGGCGCAGATCGCCGCGTCCTCCTGCGGAACGCCGTAGGCCTTGAACACCTCGACCATGAAGCGGTTCATGAGCGCCCAGGGAACGTAGGGTCTGGTTTCCATACTCTGATCCTCCATTGCGGTATTATGATCGTTTTTGTTCCGGGAAAAGCGCGGGGGAAAACCCGTCACACAACGGCCTTCCCCTCCGCGACGAGCCGGTCGTAGTTTTTGCGGGACGCCTCGTACACCTTCCGGCGGTAGCGCGGGTCGAACCCGCCGTAGAAGCCGCGGTTGTCGTATCCGAATTCCTCCATGAATTTCGCCACGGCGGCGTCGATCTCCTCGTCGGAGGCATCGGGCCGCTCGTCGATCTGGTGGGTGAAGACCAGGCTGTCCGGATACATTTTCTTCAGCTTGGGCTTGTCGTTGAGCGGCTGTCCTCCCCAGGTGTCGAAGCCCTCCTCGATAAAGAACGGGACGAATCCCTCCACGAACCCGCAGCAGTGGAGATCCACATACATCCCGAGCTCGTGGGCGCACGCCACGCTCTCCTTCACATAGGGCACCAGCATCTCCGCGGCGGTCTCGCGGCTGAAGAACTCCGCCCGCTGACTGCCCCAGTCGTCGTTGAAGTTCACCCCGTCGGGGTCAAACCATTTCTTCACCAGGGTGTAGTACTTTTTGCGGTAATCCGTCACGGCGCGCAGGAAGCGGTGCACGCCCTCCTTCTGGTCGTCGTCGATGAGCGCGACGGCGGCGTACTGGAAGTCCATGACGGCGATGAGCCTCTCGAAGAGGCAGCCGGGAACGGAGATATAGGTCAGCCTGTCGTCGCGGATGAGATGCTTGTTGCGGTTGTAGCAGTCCTCCCAGTCCCACGTGTCGGGATCGGGGACGGTCAGGTATTTTTCCCACTCGTTGATGTCAAGGCACTTCGGCGCGCCCGGCTTGACCATGGCGCCGCCGGCCTCCTTGACCCAGACCCACTCGACGCCGTAGCCGTCGATGCCGTGGCCGGGATCGGCCGCGCGGGCGCGGTTTTCGGGGTCGCAGTCGAGCATGAAGGAGTTATACTCGCCTATGGAGAAGGGCGCCCACATCGGGGTCTTGCCCTGATACAGACGCAGGGAGTTTTCTTTCATCGTGATCGGAGTTGAGAGGATCTCCGTCTCGCTGAATCTCGTCTTGACTTTATCGCGGACGATGAGCTCGTCCGGAGTGAATTTTTCGATAGACATGCCGTTCACCTCAACATATTTGGTTTTTTATCTATTTTAACAAATACACACCGAAACTTCAACGCCTTTTTGATTTTTGAGACAATATGTGCTATTATTTTCAAAACGTTTGCCGCGGCCTGCGGCCTTGTCCGCGGCCGCCGAAGGAGCGAGGGAAATGACCGAGAGACTATTCGACGCCGACAGCCATTTATGGAGCTTCACCGCCCGCGTGACGGCCTGCCGCGAAGCGGACGGGAAATACGAGGTCGAGCTCGACCGGACCGCCTTCTTCCCGGAGGGCGGCGGCCAGTGCGGCGACCGGGGGACGCTCGGCGGCGTCCGCGTGCTTGATACGGTCGAGCGCGGCGGCGCGATACTCCATATATGCGAGGCTCCCCTTCCCGCAGGGAGCGAGGCCGCGGGCGAAGTCGACGGCGCGCTGCGCTTCCGGAACATGCAGATGCACTCCGGCGAGCACATCGTCTCCGGCATAGTCCACCGCCTCTTCGGCTATGACAACGTCGGCTTCCACCTCGCCGAGCAGGTCACGCTCGATTTCAGCGGCGAGCTGAGCGCGGAGGACATTGCCCGCGTCGAGCTGCTCGCCAACGAGGCCGTCTGGGCAAATATCCCCGTTACGGCCCGCTATCCCTCCCCGGAGGAGCTGGCGGGGCTGGAATACCGCAGCAAGCTGGATCTGACGGAGAACGTCCGCATCGTGACGATAGAGGGCGTCGACGTCTGCGCATGCTGTGCGCCGCACGTCTCGCGCACGGGCGAGATAGGCCTCATCAAGATCGTCGACGCCATGCGCCACAGGGGCGGCATGCGCCTTGCGATGCTCGCGGGGAAGGCGGCATATCTCGATTACAAGCGCATGTGCGGTCAGGCGGGCGAGGTCTCCGCGATGCTCTCGGCCCCGCGCGACGCGCTGGCCGCGGCCGTCCGCAGAGCGCTGGGCGCGCTCGACGAGACGAGAAAGCAGCTCACGGACGCGGCCTTCGCGGCCGCGAGAGCGCGGGCAGAGGCCCTTCCCCCGACGGACGGGGCCGTCTGCCTCTTCGAGAGCGAGGCCGATCCCGCAGTGCTGCGCGAGCTTGTGAACCTCGCCGTCCCCAAATGCGCGGCGGCGGGCGTCTTCACGCCGTGCGAGGGCGGCTTCCGCTATATCATCGGCTCCGCGCGCGTCGACCTTCGCGCCGCGGCGAAGACCATAAACGCCGCGCTGGGCGGCCGCGGAGGCGGTCAGCCGACTATGATACAGGGCTCGTGCTCGGCCCCCGAGGCCGACATACGCGCCTTCTTCGAGAGCTTCCCCGTCGGGTGAAGCTCTCGCCCTTTTCCGGCGGCGTTCCTCCCCTTTGCCAAGCGAAAAAAAGGCCGTCGAAACAGCCCGGTTTTATTGACATCAAGTCGAAGAAAGAGTAAAATCAGAGATTAGAAAATCAAATAATACGATCGGAGGAAATCACATGGACCAGCCCAAACAGAACCTCGGCCGCACGCTAGTCATGAGCTTCCAGCACATGTTCGCGATGCTCGGAGCGACCATGCTCGTGCCCCTGCTCAGCGGAATGAGCATCCCCGTCGCCCTCCTCAGCGCCGGCTTCGGTACTATCATCTTCTACTTCGTCACCCAGCGCAAGGTCCCCGTATTTCTCGGCAGCAGCTTTGCCTTTCTCCCCGCTCTGATAACCATAGTCGGCGGCGGAGCCTTTGCGATCGGTTCTCCCGAATGGAACCAGCGCATGGCATGCGTCATGATCTCCATAATCGGCGCCGGCATAGTCTATATCATCTTCTCCCTGATCATCAAGGCCGTCGGCGTCAAGAAGATCAAGAAGCTCTTCCCGCCCATCGTTGTCGGTCCGGTCATAATCATCATCGGCATGATCCTCGCTCCGAAGATGTTCTGGAACAACATCATCGGCAACTACGACACGACCCTCGGCTGGGGCTACAGCGCCGCCTGGCAGCAGTGGACGGCCGCCGGCGTGACCGCGCTGAGCATCGTCCTTATAAACGCTCTGGCCAAGCCCAAGAGCTTCCTCAAGGTCATCCCCATCCTGCTCGGCTTCATCATCGGCTATATCTACAGCGCCATCATCGGTCTGGTCAACATCAACTTCTCCGGCGACGTAGTCGTCTTCCAGCAGGCAAAGCAGGTCTGGGGCTTCTGGGGCGCCGAAGGATTGGGCAATATTGACGGAGGCATGCTCGTCTCCGCGATACTCATGGTCGTCCCGCTCGCCGTCGTCACCTTCATGGAGCACCTCGGCGACATCTCCGCCAACTCCACGGTCTGCGGCAAGGACTTCATGGTCGATCCCGGCCTGCACCGCACCGTCCTCGGCGACGGCCTCGCGACCGCGTTCGCCGGCCTCATCGGCGGCCCGGCCAACACGACCTACGGCGAGAACACCGCCGTCCTCTCCATCACGAAGAACTACAATCCGAAAAACATCTTCATCGCGGCGATAATGGCCGTCGTCCTCGGCATCTTCGTTCCCTTCAGCGAGATCCTCCAGTCCATCCCCTCGCCCGTCGTCGGCGGCGCCTCGATCGTCCTCTTCGGCATGATCTCCGCCAACGGCCTGCGCGCCCTCGTTGACGGCAAGGTCGACTTCGGCGACACGAAGAACATCCTCGTCGTCTCCATCACGCTCGCCATCGGCCTCGGCCTCGGCGCCATGAGCCTCGCGGGCGACATCACCGGCAACAGCGTCCTCAAGATCATGATAGGCAACGTCGAGCTCTCCCCGCTCGCCATCGCCACCGTCGCCGCCATCCTGCTCAACCTCATCATCCCCAACAGCAAGAAGCAGAACGTCGGCGTCGAGAGCGACGCGCAGGAGACCCTCTCCACGACCGTCTCCGTCGAGGACGTCAGCGAAGACTGATCCCCAGTTCCTCCAAACGTACAGCGGCAGGACCCGACCGGGTCCTGCCGCTTTTCATATCCCGAAAAATGAGCCGACGGAGACCTCGTAGGCCGTCTTCTCCGTCTCGCCGAGCTCTGTCTGCTTGACGTAGACGCGGCTCTGCAGGCGGCCGTCTATGCCCGCGGACGTCCCTACTCTCCAGCAGGAGGCCGTCTCCGCCGCGTGTCCCCAGGCTATGCAGGGCAGATAGTCGCTCTTTCCGCAGGGCCGGTTGACTGCGAGCATGAGGTCGCATATCTCGCGGCCCATGGGCGTGCGGCGGAGGTTCGGCGGCTTGCAGAGCGTCCCCCGCAGGACGACGCGGTTGAGGTCCTCCCCCTCCCCCGGCAGCAGCGCGCGGGCGAAGACGCTTATGACGAGCCTGCTGCCGACGCCGCTGCGGTTGTTGAAGGAGCGCACCTCGCCGAGGACGCGCACGCGCCCGCCTTCCGCGGGCCGGATCTCCCCGAGCAGGCGCTCCGGGAGGATGACGTTTACCGTGTCGCCCGCGCCGGAGAGCCGCCGCGCCGTCAGCGGGAATGTAAAAAAGTCCGCTCCGCGCGAAGTGTGGGAAAAGCGCGGCGCGCCGCCCATGACGCCGCAGAGCTCAGCCGAATTATTAAGGTTTTCCAAAGCCGGTACCTCCGTTCCGTCGGATCGTCTGTATCAGCTTATTCGCGCCGCGCCCGGAGTATGACTAAGCCCCTCCCCGCAGGATGCGGAGAGGGGCTCAACGCGTTTGTTATTGTTTTTTCCAGCCTGCCGGCGGCTCGAGCTTGAGCACCTTCCAGTTTTTGACGAAATACTCTATGCCCGACCAGACCGTCGTTATGAGCATGAGGGCGACGCAGAGCATATCGAGCGTCACCGGCCCGAAGAGCACGGCGTCGTGCCAGGGGGTCATCATCAGGCAGAGCGCGACGATGGAGACGAAGGTCTTTATCTTCCCGGAGACCGCGGCCGCTATGACGACGCCGCTCTCGACGGCGACGAGGCGCAGCCCCGTCACGGAAAATTCGCGCGCGAGGATGATTATCGCGGCCCAGGCGGGCATCTGGCCCCACTGCACGAGGATGAGCATGGCGCTCATGACGAGCAGCTTGTCGGCCAGCGGGTCGATGAACTTTCCGAAGTCGGAGACCTGATTATACTTGCGGGCTATGTACCCGTCGACGCTGTCCGTTATGCTGGCGAGGATGAACACGGCCAGCGCGATGATCGTCGAATATTTGAAGTCCAGCAGCATGATGACCACGAAGACCGGGATCATCAGGACGCGGAGCAGGGTTATCTTGCTCGCTGTAGTCATTTGGCGGCCTCCCCGAGCAGTTCTCCGTCAAGCGTCTCCGTTATGCGCACGTCGACGAGCTTTCCGGGCGCGGCGGGCCCTGTAAAGAAGACCTTGCCGTCGACGTCGGGCGAGTCAGCCTCGCTGCGGCCGAACCAGCACTCGGCGAACCTGTCATATCCCTCGCAGAGGACGCGCAGCGTCTTGCCGACGCGGGAGGCGTTGAATTCGTCCATTATCCCCGCCTGCAGCTCCGAGACGAGCTCGGCGCGCCGCTCGGCGACCTCTCTGGGCGGGATGTCGGGCATTTCGGCCGCGGGCGTCCCCTCCTCCGGGGAGAACGGGAAGACGCCGACGCGCTCCATGCGCGCCTCACGCAGGAAGTCCATCAGCTCGGCGAACTCCGCCTCGCCCTCGCCGGGAAGGCCTGTAATGAGCGTCGAGCGGATAACGACGCCGGGGACCTCGCGGCGGAGCTTTTTGAGCAGCTCGCGTATCTCGCCGCCGCTGCCGCGCCTGTTCATGCGCTCCAGAATGGCGTCGTTTATGTGCTGGATGGGGATGTCGACGTATTTGACGACCTTGGGGTTATTCGCCATCTCGCTTATGAGCGCGTCGTCTATTTCGTCCGGGTAGAGGTAATGCAGCCTTATGCGCTCTATGCCCTCTATCTTGGAAAGCTCGCGCAGGAGCTCCGGCAGCAGGCGTTTCCCGCCGAGGTCCGTCCCGTAACGCGTGACGTCCTGCGCGACGAGGATGAGCTCGACGATGCCGAGCGAAGCCAGCTCGCGCGCCTCGCGCAGAATGCCCTCCATCGGGCGGCTGCGGTAGCGCCCTCTTATCGACGGGATGACGCAGAAGGCGCAGTGGTTGTCGCAGCCTTCGGCTATCTTCAGATACGCCCAGCCGTCGCCGGAGGTGACGACCCTGTCCGTCTCCTCGCAGGGGGAGTTTATGTCCCCGAAGAGCTCGGGCTTGAGCCCGGCCTCGACGGCGCGTACGGCCTCGACAATGGCGCCGAAGCTCCCGCAGCCGACCAGACCGTCGACCTCGGGCAGCTCGGCCTTCATATCCTCGCGGTAGCGCTGCGGCAGGCAGCCCGCGACGATGATCTTTTTCAGTCTTCCCTCTTTTTTGAGCTCGGCGAACTCGAGGATGTTCTCTATCGCCTCGCTCTTGGCGCTCTCGATGAAGGCGCAGGTATTGACGATGATGATATCGACGTCCGCCAGGTCGCCGGATATCTCATAGCCCGCGTCGTTCAGGAGCCAGAGCATCTGCTCGCTGTTGACGGTGTTCTTCGCACAGCCGAGCGATACCATGCCTATCTTCATTCTTCGTCCTCCGATATTTCTCCGAACCGGCGAAGCGCCGAGCGGATGTCGTCCCAGCCGAAGCCGCGCCGCGCGAGATATTCCCCCGCGCGCGAGAGCTCCTGCCTGTCGCCGGTTTTTATGCGGGCGCGGAGCAGCCTGTCGAGCGTCTCGGACTGGTCGCCGAGGCCCTCCATGGCTTCGTCCCAGAGCTCGCGCGGTATCTTCGCGGACGCCAGACGCCTTTTTACCTCCGCCGGGCCGTAGCCCTTGGCTGCGCAGCGCCTGACTATGCTCTCGGCGCAGGCCGCGTCGTCCACCGCGCCGGCGTTTACGAGCCTTTCGGCGGCGGCCGCGGCGTGCTCGGGGCTCTCGCCCTTCATGACGAGCTTCGTCTTCAGCTCGCCCTCGGAGATGGGCCGCGAGGCGGCGAGCCGGGCGGCGCGGCGGCGCGTCCTCGAAAAGGCGACGGCCTCAAGCAGCGCCGTATATCTCTCCCCGTCGAGCTCCATGCCGGAGGCGAGCGAAAAGTCCGCGACGTTCTCGACGAAGCATTTCATCTTCGTTCCGTTCTCGAATTCGAGGCGGAACGCGTCGGTCGTATTGGGTATCCTTGAAATCTTCTCAAGGAGCATCAGTCTTCAAAATCCTCGGCCGTGACGCTGACGGCGCGCCCCGCCGCGACGGCGGCGGCCTTGGACTGCGGGCTCATGAGCTTGAAGAAGTTGGCCTTGATCTGCTCCTCGATGCGGGAGGCGATCTCCGGGTTGGCCTTGAGGTAGTCCTTGACGGAGTCCTTGCCCTGCAGGCGGACGCCCTCGACCGTGAACCACGAGCCGGACTTCTCGATGAGGTCGAGGCTCACGCCCATGTCGATTATCTCGCCGAGGCGGGAGATGCCCTCGCCGTAGATTATATCGAACTCGGCCTCGCGGAAGGGCGGGGCGACCTTGTTCTTCGTGACCTTGACCCTCGTCCTGTTGCCGACCATCTCGCTGCCGTTTTTGAGCGTCTCGGTGCGGCGCACGTCGAGCCTGACGCTGGCATAGAATTTCAGCGCGCGGCCGCCGGTCGTGGTCTCGGGGTTGCCGTACATGACGCCTATCTTCTCGCGGAGCTGGTTGATGAAGACGACGACGCACTTGGTCTTGGATATGGAGCCGGCGAGCTTGCGGAGCGCCTGGCTCATAAGTCTCGCATGCAGGCCGACGACGGAATCGCCCATCTCGGCCTCTATCTCGGCGCGGGGCACGAGGGCCGCGACGGAGTCGATGACGATGACGTCCACCGCGCCGCTGCGCACGAGCGCTTCCGTTATCTCAAGGGCCTGCTCGCCCGTATCCGGCTGGGCGATGAGCAGATTGTCTATGTCCACGCCGAGCGCGCGGGCATAGGTCGGGTCGAGCGCGTGCTCGGCATCGACGAAAGCGGCCTCGCCGCCTGCCTTCTGCGCGGAGGCGGCTATATGCAGGGCGAGCGTCGTCTTGCCGGAGGACTCCGGCCCGTATATCTCGATGATGCGGCCCTTCGGCACGCCGCCCACGCCGAGCGCGAGATCCAGCGCGAGCGAGCCCGTCGGGATCGCCTCGACGTCGATGTTCGCGGCCTCCCCGAGGCGCATTATCGACCCCTTGCCGAAATTCTTTTCTATCTGCGCCATCGCGGTCTCAAGCGCAAGCTTCCTGTCCTCCGCGGGGGCGGCGGACTCGACGCCAGGTTTTCTTTTCTTCTCAGCCATTTTTATGACCTCCTTAGTATGAAAAGAGCAGTACCCGCTCAATATTCAACGTATCGTATACGCTTTTTTCGAAAGTAAAGCCCGCCCCGGCGGCTATGGCGCGGATATCCTCCGCCTGCCCCTCGCCGCATTCGAATATCAGCTTCCCGCCCGGAGCGAGGGCGGCGTGCCAGAGCGTGCACACGGCGCGGTAGAATTCCAGCCCGTCCTCCCCGCCGTCGAGCGCGAGCGCCGGCTCGAAGTCGCGCACGGAGGCGTCGAGCTCCGCCAGCTCGGCGGTCGCTATATAGGGCGGGTTGCAGACTATCAGATCGAAGAGCCCGAGCGCGGCGGGCGGAGAAGACAGCGCGTCTGCCGCGACGCACGCGGCGGAGACGGAATTGAGGGCGCAGTTGCGTCGGGCTATGCGGAGCGCCGCGTCCGAGACGTCGGCGCAGGTCACGCGGGAGCGCGGGGCCTTTTTGGCTATCGTTATGCCTATGCACCCCGTCCCGCAGCAGAGGTCGAGCACGCGCCCGCTGCCCGCGAGGGGTATCGCCGCCTCCGCGAGGGGCTCCGTATCGACCCGCGGGATGAGGACGTTTTCGTCCACTATGAACGGCAGCCCGAAAAACTCCCACGCGCCGAGGATATAGGCGACGGGCTCGCCGGAAACGCGCCTCGCGGCGAGGGCCTTCGTCTTCTCGAGGGTATTGGTATAGAGGCTGCCGTCGCGCATGAGCTCGGAGACGGTCTTGCCGGCGGCGAAGGCCGCGAGCATGCGCGCCTCCTGCGCGTAGGCCTCTATCCCGGCTTCGCGGAGCATGTCGCGCGCGGCGAGGTATGCGTCGTGGTATGTCACCATTTGTCCGAGCCCTTTTCCTCCGGGATGACGAGCTCGAGCGCGGCGATGGCCGTCTCAATCATGAGGTCGTCCGGCTCGAAGACGGTCAGGTGCTGCACGGCCTTGCCGGGCGCGGCGAGTATCTTCGAGAGGGCGTTGTCGTGCCCGCCTACCCAGCGGTTTATCTCATAGCTTATCGCGACCACGACGGGCAGCAGTGCCAGACGCAGCAGCGTCCGGAGGAGCGGATTGTCCCACGAGGCCCAGTTGAAGCTGACGACCGAAAAGACGAGGATGCTGATTATCATGACCACGAAGAGGAAGCTCGTCCCGCACCTCGGGTGCTGGCGCGGCTGCGGGCGGACGTTTTCGACCGTCAGCGGCAGGCCCTTTTCGTAGCAGTGGATGCTCTTGTGCTCGGCGCCGTGATACTCGAAGACGCGGTGGATGTCCTTCATGCGTGTGGCGAGCCACATATACGCGAGGAAGATGATTATCCTGATGACGCCCTCGATGAGGTTTATCAGGATGCCGGACCTGACGACGTTTTTGAAAAGCAGCGCTATCCACGACGGGAGCAGGATGAAGAGCCCGACCGAGATGAGAAGACCTATGACGAGCGAGACCGTCACGATCGCCTTGGTCGCCTTCTCGCCCTCGAAGTGCTTTTCTATCCACTTATCGAGCTTGGATTCCGCTTCGCCCTCCTCCTCGGGGAGCTGCTCGGCGGAGAACATCAGCGCGCGCACGCCGTTGGCCATGGAGGAGATGAACGTGAACACTCCGCGGATGAAGGGCCAGCCGAGTATGGGATACTTGTCCTTCGAGACCGTCAGCTCCTCGACCTTGACGACGCGGCCCTCCGCGCCGTTGACGACTATGGCCTGCTTTTTCGGGCCGCGCATGAGGATGCCCTCCATGAGCGCCTGCCCGCCTATCGTCGTCCGGAAGCAGGTTTCATTGTTTTTGGATCTTGCCAAAGTCTTATACCTCTCTATGCATTCACGGGAAGCCTTATCGTCACGACGAGGCCCGTCCCCTCGGGGGCGTTGGCGATGCCGAGCGTCCCGTTATGGAGCCTGATTATCTCGTCGCATACGGCGAGCCCTATGCCGCTGCCGCGCTCCTTCGAGCTTCCCTTGTAAAACTTCATCTTGACTTTATCGAGCTCGTCGGGCGGGACGCCGGGGCCGAAGTCCCGGATGATTATCGCGACGAACTCACCGCCCTCCGGCGGGTTTTCCAGCTCGGTGCGGACGATGACGCGCCCGCCCTCGCGGGCGTACTTGGCCGCGTTGTCGAGGATGTTCAGCAGGACCTGCTTGAGGCGCTCCACGTCGCCGCGTATCTCCGGCAGCGGCTCCTCGCTGGGCTCGTAGTCCACGCGCAGGCCCTCGATGCGCATTATCTCGCCGTAGGTCATTATCGTCTCCTCGAGGAGGTCTTCCATGTCCATGGGCGCGAGATTGACGAAGAAGCGCCCGTCCTCGATGCGCGTGAAGTCCAGCAGACCCTCGACCATGTTGGTGAGCCTGCGCGACTCCTTGAGGATTATGCCCACGCCGTTTCTCGATTCGACGCTGAGCTTCTCGTCATAGAGTATCGTCTCGCTCCAGCCCGTTATGGCCGTAAGCGGCGTCCTCAGCTCATGGGAGACGGAGGAGATGAATTCCGTCTTCAGCTTTTCGCCCTGCGAAAGGCGCATCGACATCTCGTTTATCGTATCGACCATGTCGCCTATCTCGTCGTCGTAGCGGACGCTTATCTGCCCGCCGAAGCCGCCCTCCGCGATATGCTTGGTCATCTCCGTGACCTCGCGGATGGGCTTTATGATGCCCCTTATGAAATACAGGCTCAGCAGCACGACGATGACGATGACCGCCGCCGCGACGATCACGGCCATGAGGATGCTCCCCCAGACGGCCTTGTCGACCGCCTTGAGGCCGGAGACGTAGCGCATGACGCCGACGACCTGGCCGTTGGAATATATCATCGGGCTCGAGACGCTCAGCACGCGCTCTCCCGTGACGGGGCTGCGGCCGCGGAAGGTCCGCGTCGTCCTGGAGGCGATGGCCTCCTCTATGTCCGCCGTGCCCGGCTTCGTGCCGGCGGTTATGCCGTAGGTCGAGACGAGGACGCGGCCGTTGGTGTCTATAAACTGCAGCTCGAGCACGTCGCGGTCTTCAAAGCGCTCGGTATAGCGGAACGCGCTCTGATAATACTCGGCGTAGGTCATGGCGACGTAGCTCGAGAAAAAGTCGGCGGAGGTCTTGGCCTTGGCTTCGAGCGCGGCGCTGACGCCGGAGTAGTAGTAGCTGTAGATGGCTATACTCCATGCGGCGACGCCCATGAAGGCGATGACGACCGTAATGAGCACGCTCGTCAGCACCCATCTCTGTTTCAGACTTCTCAGCTTGAACAGTTTTAAGTTTTTGAGCTTTTCAAGCGCCATTTAAGGTCAGAAACCCCATTTATATCCGTATCCCCAGACGGTCGTGATGAACGTCGGGCTGGTCGGATCGTCCTCTATCTTCAGGCGCAGGCGCCTGATATTGACGTCGACGATCTTGAGCTCTCCGAAGTAGTCCCTGCCCCAGACGGAATTGAGGATATCCTCGCGCGAGAGCGCCTTGCCGGGGTTGTCCATGAAGAGCTTGATTATGGAATACTCTATCTGCGTGAGCTTGACGCGCTCGCCGTTCTTCTCCAGAGTGCGGTTGCGCGTATTGAGCTTGAAGGGCCCGCGCGTGAGCTCGCCCGACTCCTCGACGTCGTCCCCGCCGACGCGGCGGTAGAGCGCGTCGACGCGCGCGGTCAGCTCCGCGGGAGAAAACGGCTTGGTCACATAGTCGTCGGCGCCGGTCATGAGGCCGGTGACCTTGTCCATCTCCTGCGTGCGTGCGGTCAGCATGATGATGCCCATGTGCGGATCGGCCGCGCGGATGCGGCGGCAGACCTCGAACCCGTCTATGTCGGGGAGCATGATATCCAGCAGCGCGACCTTGACGTCGGGATTGCGGCGCAGCTGCTCGAAGGCCTGCGCGCCCGTCTCCGCCTCGATCGGCTCATAGCCGCCGCGGCGCAGATTGATGACAACGAAGCTCCGTATGCTCGATTCGTCCTCCAGCACAAGTACCTTTTTCATTGTAGCCCTCCTCAGGTTAGTCCCGTACTCCACTCGGAGTATATGAGCTTGAAGCTGCTCCTGACGTAGCTCATTTCGAGCTCGTCGCTGAGCTTTACCGCCCCGGCAAGGATCTTGCAGGCGTATATGACCTCGTCCTCTGTGCGGAGCGTCGTGCGCCCGTCCTTTGAGGCTCTGTCCTCCCTGTTCTCGCCGGTGATGGAGTATATCGCGAGCACGTCGACCGGCGGCCCGTCCTCCCTCGCGGGGACCGAGAAGATGACCGCCCGCTCGCCCGCGGCGTGGTCGTCGCGCCTGACGGTCACAGTCTCCGCCCAAGCCTCGGGAAGGATGAAATACCAGCCGTCCGTGCGGTTGTGGTAGGTCGTCATTTTGAGGTAGGAATTGCCCTCCGCGTCGTAGCTCTTCCAGTCGACCAGGCGGAAGACCGTATCCCCGGCGCCCTCGAGCTCGCGCGTCACGGGCACCTCCGTCACGCCGTCGGAATCGATGTCGCGGGAATAGATGCTCTGGTCGCGGACCGTCGCGAGGCTCGTCTCGCTCTCCGCGCCGCGCGTTATGTTTCTGAGCGAGCCGTCAGCCGCCGTGAATATGTCCGTCACGACTCCGCCGGACTGGTACTCCGCGTCGACGAAGAGGGCGGCGCGGCCCTGCATGAGCGTCCCCCTGCGGATACGCAGTATGCTCTCGATCCCGGCCGAGAGCGGCGCGCTGACGCCGGCATAGTCCCCGTCGTCGGTAAAGGTCATCATCTCGACGCTGCCCGTCATCTCTGCGGGATCGCGGCGCAGGATGTAAAGCTGGCTCCTGCCCTCCCCGATGAGGTCCGCGACGGCTTATTCGGTATAGTCCGCGGTCGCGATGGGCGCGGGCTCGAAGTCCCTGACGGAGTAGACGCGGAGCATGCGCAGCTCGGCCGAGATGCGGCGGGAGACGATTATCTCCAGCCAACCGTCGTCGTCGAGATCGGAGTAATCGACTGAAGCGAAGCCCGTCCCCTCGCCCTCGAGGATGAGGGCCGGCTCATATACCTCGTCCGCGTTCTTTTTCAGGACGTAGAGCTTGAGCGGCTTTTCGCCCGGGCCGGAGAAGAAGGCCACGGCCTCGCTGACGCCGTCGCCGTCGAAATCCCAGAGCTGTACGCTCTGGCGGTTGTTCCCGCCCGCGGGCGCGGAATAGACGACGCCCGTATCGAGGACCTCCTCTATCGCGTCCTGCAGCTTGAGGTACTCCTGCGAGGGGCGCGGGAGCGTAAACAGCTCGTCCATGCGCTCGTTGAGGCAGCCCGACATCGTCAGCGCGACGAGAAGGGCCATGCCCAGTATGCACTTTTTCGCGCGCGCCGATATCATAGCCCGCTCCTCTGCATAGTTTGATATTATATTATATCATATCTGCCACAAAATAGGTAGTGTTTTTTGCTCCGCGGCAATATCATATTGTAAAAAAAACGCAAATGGTATATCGTAGAGGCAGGCAGGAGAACGACTCGGAAAGGAGGGACAGCAGATGCCGAAAAGCTGCGGGATAATAGGCGACGGCGCTTTGCCGTTCCGGCGCGGTTCGCCCCCGTGGGACGCCCTCGCGGATGCTCTCGCGCGCCTCGTGCGCGAGTCCGGCTGCGAGGAGTTCATCAGCGGCATGGAGCGCGGCGGCGACCAGCTCGGCGCCGAGGTCGTGCTCGGGCTGCGCGAGGAGCTCGGACTGAAGCTCTGGGGCGTCCTCTCCTCCGAGGAGCAGTGGATACACTGGCCGAACGTCGACGCGGACCGGCTCTTCTCCCTGATGGAGCGCGCCGACTACGAATAGCGCATCGCCAACCACGCGGCGGAGCGCTCCCGTCCGGACCAGCTCCTCTTCATCGCGGACAACTCGCAAAAGCTCATCGTCATTGCCGGGGAGCTCTCTCCGGAGGCCCGCGCGGCCGTCGTCCGCGCGGCGGCGAGAGGGAGCGCGGTCACGCTCATAGACCCCGTGACGCTGCGAGTCTCCTCTGCGCCGTCCGTCGTCAGATAGACGCCCTCCGTCATATAACGATAAACGCCTCCCTGTCCCGAAATCGGGACGGGAGGCGTTTTTTCCCGCTTTTGGATAAAAAACAACAGGGAGCCGAAAGCTCGGCTCCCTGCGTTTTTCTAAGATTACTTCGCGACGGCGTCCTTAAGGGCCTTGCCGGCCTTGAACTGGGGCAGGCGGGAAGCGGGAATCTTGATCTCGGCCTTGGTGCGGGGATTGTGGCCGATGCGGGCTTCGCGGGTCTTGACCTCGAACACGCCGAAGCCGACGAGCTGGACCTTCTCACCGGCGGCGAGCGCCTCGGTGACGGTCTCAAGGATAGCGCTCATGGCCTTCTCGGTATCCTTCTTGGAAAGTCCGGTCTTAGCAGCGGCAGCGCTGATAAGTTCTGCCTTATTCATTGGTTTTCCTCCTTCTTTGTTTCATGGCTCGCGCCATTTTGAACTGATTACTTGACAGACTCGATGAATCTGTCGGATGCGCCCGTAAGCGCCTGCTCGGGATCGACGCCCAGCGCCTTCGCGACGCGGACGGCGGCAAAAAGCATGTCCCCGACCGCCTTCTCGGGTTCGGCCGAGCCCGGGATCGCCGACGCCGCCTCGGCGAGCGCTCTCTCCGCCTCTCCGGCCCCGGCGGGAAGCATGTCCGCCTTGACGGCCTTGGAGCATATCTTCTCGGCGCGCCAGAGCGCCGGGAGGCTCCTTGCGACGGCTTCGAGCGCGTCGGTCGTGGTCTCCTGCTTTTTCTCCCTGCGCTTGAGAGCGTCCCAGTTTTCAAGGACCTCTGCCGCACCGGAGACCGTCGTATCCGCAAAGACGTGCGGGTGTCTGTAGATGAGCTTCTTGCAGATGCCGTCGGCCACGTCGTCGAGCGTGAAGCCGCCAACCTCGCGCTCCATCTGGCAATGGAAGACTATCTGCAAAAGAACGTCGCCCAGCTCCTCGCACAGGGCGGCCTTGTCGTCGAGGTCTATGGCCTCGGCGGCCTCGTAGGCCTCCTCGATGAGGTTGCGCCTGATGCTCGCATGGTCCTGCTCCCTGTCCCAGGGGCAGCCCTCGGGGGATCGCAGGAGCTCCATGATAGCGACCAGGTCGGCGACGCCGTAGCGCTCTTTCCTCTCAAAATCTAACATATTTTCTCCGCCTTTACAAGCCTTATTTTGCCTTAATTCTCAGTATTTTAGCCACTTTTTCGCCTTTTGGTATCAATTCGATGTCGTCAGCGTTGATAACCCTCAGGATTATTATCAGCGCGGCGTATACGAGTACGGCGACGGCTATCGCGACCAGCATGCAAAGCAGCGTCACGAGCCTGCCGCTCATGGAGCGGGTCAGGGCCCCGAGCGCCTCATAGACGCCCCAGGCGGCCGCGCCCATGATGAGGCTCGATATGAGCGGCTTTATGAGCTGGCGCAGCATGCGCGGCTTATCCTTGACCTTTATCTTTATGATGATCAGATTGAGGACGCTGACGGTAAAGTAGCACGCAAGCGAGGCTATCGCCGCGCCCGATACGTTCAGCGAGGGGACGGAGAGCAGCAGGAAGTTCCCCGCGACCTTTATCGCCGCGCCGACGAGTATCGTATAAATGGGCATGCGCTCATAGCCGTAGGCCTGCAATATGGCGTTCGTCGTCAGCATCAGGCAGACGAAGAAGCCCGAGGGGCCGAGCCAGCGCAGGCAGGTGACGCCCGCGGCGTGCGTCGTCGGATAAAGGACGGCCATTATCGGCGCTGCGAGAACGCTCATGCCGACGGCGGCCGGCATGCCGATGAGCGCCGTCAGCTTTATCGCGCCCTCCGCGACGCCGCGCGCGCGAAGAGGCTCGTTCTTGGCCATGTAGGCCGAGATGGCGGGAATGGCGCTTATCGTCAGGGGCACCGTGAACGCGCTCGGCAGATTGAAGAGGGTCTGCACCTTCGTGAACGCGCCGTAGAGTATCTTCGAATCGAGGTAGGAGTAGCTCAGCGCGTGCTGCAGCCGCTCCATGATGAGCTTGGAGTCGACCACGGCGAGAACGCTCAGCACGGAAGAGCCGAGCGCTATCGGCACGCCTATCTTGACCAGATCCGCGAGGATCTTGCCGCGCCTGTCGGGAACGTCTGGCTCCGCGGAGGGAGCGGCCGCAGCCCTGTCCATGCGCAGCTTGTATATCCAGGAATAAACGAGCGCGAGCAGCTCGCCTATCGTGACACCGCAGATGGCGCCGGCGGAGGCCATGGGCAGGCCGTAGCCCTTCCTGATGAAGACGGCGGCCAGCGTCAGCCCGAATACGAGCTTGCATACGACCTCTATGACCTGCGAGACCGAGGTCGGGACCATATCGCTCAGGCCCTGCGTATAGCCGCGGTACGCGCTCATTACGCAGACCATGAGGACGGCGGGGCCGAGCGCGAGGATGCTCGGGGCGACCTCGACGTTGTTCAGGCCGGCGGCGAGCTGGCGGGAGAAGATCATCATTATCGCCGTGCCGACCGCGCCGAGGACGGCGAAGGCCGCCAGCGCGACGCGGAACGTCCGCTTGATCTGCAGCCTGCGCCCGCGCGCGTCCGCCGCCGCCACGAGACGCGACATGGCGACCGGCAGGCCCGCCGTCGAGAGCGTCAGCAGCAGCGAATAGATGTTGTACGCCGCGCCGAAGTACGACGTGCCCTCGTCGCCGAGGATGTTGTAAAGCGGGATCTTATAGACCGCGCCGATGACCTTGACGATGGCGACCGTCGCGGCCAGCAGGGCGGCGCCCTGGACAAAACTCTGTTTACGGGTCTTCAATTTCCGTCTCCTATGCCTGTCTCCGCGCCGCACCTGCGGCAGAAGCGGTCTCCCGCGCCGCAGGCCGAGCCGCACACGGGGCAGGGCCTTTCTCTCTTAACCTCGGAGATGCGGCGGCGAAGCTCTTCCGCCTCCGCCATTCTCCCGTCTATCTCCGCCAGAAGCGATCCGGCGGCTCCTTCTTCCGCTTCCCCGCCCGCACGGGCGGTGTAAGTAAGCTCACCGAGCCTGCGCAGGCTCGCGTTCAACTCGCTGTTCACCTCATAAAGGCGGACGTTCAGCCCCTTCAGCTCGCTGGAAGCGAGGGACCTTTCCTCCGCCCTGCGCGGCGCGGCGCAGACCGCCCTTACGCGCAGACGGCGCGCGGGCTTTTTCGTCCTTTCGTTCACGGCTTTGCCCCCCTGTCGCTCCGGGGCCCGGAAAGGGCCCTCTTTCCAATTAAATATATGTCAGGGGAAGCTCAAAAAAGCGCGAAAACTCCTCGCCGCCACGCTTGGCGTTTCGTGTTTTGTCAGTATACCACTTTTTTCTTCCCTTTGCAACGCTTTCGGGTCCCGCGGCCGCGCGCAGGGCCCCATTTGGGGCTTGATTTTCCCCCTGCCATAAGGTATATTGACAGGGCAAGCCGGCGTGATGGAATTGGCAGACGTGCCGGACTCAAAATCCGGTGGTGGCAACACCGTGCGGGTTCGACCCCCGCCGCCGGCACCAAAAAGAGGACGCCCTCGGGGCGTCCTCTTTTTTGCGCCGCGCCTTCGGTGCCTTTGTTCATCGCTCATTTTTTATCGCTCATTTGCAGGTTTTTGAGCGATGAAGCGGCCTCTCCCCTTTTCCCGCAAAACGTGGTATACTTGGCTCATGCAAAGGAGGCGCAAGCCATGGTAACAGGAATATTCGGCGAAAACTGCGCCGGGAAATCCACCCTCGCGGACGAGCTCGCAAGGCGTACCGGCGCGGAGATCGTGTCGGGCAGAGACTATCTGCGCATGGCCAGGTCCGAGACCGAGGCGGAGCGTATCTTCCGCGCGAAGCTCGCTGACCCCGGCGCTTCGGTCATATACGTCGTCTCCGACTTCGACCAGCTCGCGCTGCTGCCTGACGGGGCGAGGCGGATATATGTCCGGGCGGACCTCGAGACGATAAAGGAGCGCTTCAAGGCGCGCATGCGCGGCGTCCTGCCGCCGCCGGTCGCGGCCATGCTGGAGAAAAAGCACGGCATGTTCGAGGGCGAGCGCGCCGACCTCGTCTTCGACGGGGCCAACGGCGATCCCGCCGCCTTCTGCGACGGGCTGGAGCGGCTTTAAGCCCGCGGGAGGAGCGAAATGGCGACACGATTTGCGGCTAAAGACGACCTTGACCGCGTCGAGCTCAATATGTGGGAATTCAACGCCGACGCGCTCGCCTTCTATGAATCGCTCGGCTTCGAAACTTACAGGCGGTATATGGAGCTCAAATTCTGAGCGCGGAGGGATCATGGATTACTGCAAAATAGGCTCTTCCCGCATCGACGGGCTCTGGGAACTCCAGAAGCTCTATAAGGCGGAGATAGGTGAAAACGAGCCGACGACCGAGGACAAGGCGCGTCTCGCGGAAGCGATCGAAAAGGGCGAAATACTCTTTTTCGGCGCGTCCGACGGCGACTCGCTCATCGGCTGCTGCTCCGTTGCGAAGGGGTTTTCGACGTTCGACTACCGCCCGAGCGGCGTATTTGAGGACTTCTATATCCGCCCCGAATACCGGCACAGGGGCGTCGCGCGCGAACTCGGGCGGTACGCTTACCGCGAGAGCGGCGTCAGCTCCATGACCGTCGGCTGCGCGGACTGCGACGCGCCGATGTACGCCGCGCTCGGCTTCACCGTCCCGCTCGGGAACCTTCTCGCATTCGAATAAAAGCAGCTGCGCGACCCGTTGCCGTTTGTCTTCCGTCGTGCTACAATACTTTCATAAAACCGCAAAGAAGGTTCAAGCATCTATGATCGCCAATTATCATACGCACACGTTCCGCTGCGGGCACGCCGAGGGCGGCGAAGCCGACTACGCCCGCGAGGCCGAGAGGGTCGGGCTGAAGATACTCGGCATGGCCGACCACACGCCCTACGACTTCTTCGACATCGGCCCGCGAAACCGCCCCATGCGCATGAAGCCCGAGGAGCTGCCGGAATACGCCGACTCCGTCCGCGACCTCGCGAAGGAATACGAGGGGCGCATGGAGATACTGCTCGGCGTCGAGGCGGAGTACTATCCGAAGTATTTCCCGCGCCTGCTGGAGATGCTCCGCGAGAACAAGGTGCAGTACATGATACTCGGGCAGCACTTCCTCGAAAACGAGGTCGACGCGCCCTACTGCGGAAGGCCGTGGAGCGACCCCGCCGTGCTCGAGCGCTACGTCGCGCAGAGCACCGAGGCGCTGCAGACCCGCCTCTTTTCCTATTTCGCCCACCCGGACCTCATCAACTTCCCCGGAAACGACGAGCTCTACGAGCGCGAGATACGCAAGCTCTGCCGCGCCGCGCACGATACGCAGACGCCGCTGGAGATAAACATCCTCGGCCTGCGCGAGGGCCGCAACTACCCGGACGAGCGCTTCTGGCGCATCGCCGGCGAGGAGGGCAACGTCGCCATACTCGGCTGCGACGCCCACAGGCCGCAGTACGTCTCCGATCCGGCGACGGAAAAGCGCGCCCGCGAGCTCGCCGAGCGCAACGGTCTCCCCCTGCTGGAGACGCTGACGCTGAGACAGATAGGATAAGCGCACGGCCTCCCCTGCGTAAGGGAGATCAAGAAGCCGCATATATATCAAAAGCCCCTGCCGTCCGGCAGGGGCTTTTTCGTTATCCGCGCTGTGGTCTTGCCGCTTATTCGAGCGCGCCGAGGCAGCAGTGGATGTCCGAGACGGCGGAGGACGCGCCCATCAGGCGCATGAAGGTCAGGCGGTTGCGCACGTAGGGCGACCAGCGCAGTATGCGCCCCTCGAGGTCGGGGTCTATGCCGAGCTCCTCGAGCGCAGTCGGCGCGCCGACGGATCTGAGCAGCTTCTCGACGGCCGCGGCCTGCGGCAGCAGCGACAGACGCGCCTTGACGGCGGTCCACTTCTGCCTGATCGCGTCGGGCGTGACGGCCCTGAGGCAGTCCTCGGCGTTCTCGGCGATGACGGCGTCCGCCGCCGGGCCGAATTCGGCGCGCAGCATATCCTCGGAGGGCTGGCGCCAGGCCTGCATGGCGCGAACGAGCGCGTCGGACTGCTGGACGCGCCAGCGGAAATAGGCGCGCAGGCTCAGCAGCGTGCCGACGCCGACCTTTTCCCCGTGCAGCTTATCCACAGCCGGCAGCCAGGGGACGCCTATCTCCGTCAGGTGGGAGATGTGGTGCTCCGCGCCGGAGGCGGGGCGGGAGGTCCCGACGAGCTGCATGGCGACGCCGGAGAGTATGAGCGCCTGCATGAGCTTTTCGCACCCTTCCTCCTCCCCGGCGGCTATGCCGGGCGCGGCCGCGGCGGCCTCCTCGAGGGCGGTCTGCATCAGCTCCGCGACGCCGCTGCACCAGTATTCCCCCGTCAGGATGCGCGCGGTCTCCCAGTCGGCGAGGGAGACGTATTTGCCTATCGCGTCGCCGAAGCCGGAGGCCGTGAGGCGGCGCGGGGCGCGCGCGAAGACCTCCGTATCCGCGAATACGAGGCGGGGCGCGACGGCGGGCCTGGTGACCTTGAACCCGCCGAGCGTCATGGCCGCGACGCCGGCGGCGAAGCCGTCCACGCTCGCGGCGGTCGGGACGGATATGAGCGCCGCGCCGCGCTTTGCGGCGATGAATCTCGTTATGACGTGCACCGTCCCCGATCCGGCGGCGACGAGGATCGTCTCGCCGCCGAGCTTATCCTCCGCGGCGGCGACTCCGCGCTCGTCGGCGTGGAGGCCCTTCGGATCGAGCACTATCTCGCGGTGCGCTCCGCGTATCCTGCCGCCGAGCGCGTCGCGGGTATTCCCGTCGTAAATGACGGCGAAATCGGCGCGCAGGCCGCTCTCGCCCATGGCGTCGGGCATGGCGTCCGCCGCGCCGCGCGCTATGAATATCTTTTCCGTTATGAGCGAATGCTCCTTCCCGCAGGCGCAGGAGGGCATGAGCTCCTCTCGGGTCAGTATCATAAGGGATCCCTCGCTTTCGGCAAAACTCGTTTTTTCCAGTTTACGCCGCCCCGCGCCGCTTGTCAAACGGCATTGACACCGCGCCGCGCGCGGACTATTATTTATTTGTGAAAATATAACTTTGCAAGGAGGTCGCAGGCTTGAAAGCGAAGCTTTTTGCGGACGGACGCGATCGCGTCGGCGAAATAGACCCGCGGCTCTACGGCTCGTTCATCGAGCACCTCGGAAGGGCCGTGTACGGCGGCGTCTACGAGCCGGAGCACCCCACGGCGGACGACATGGGCTTCCGCGGCGACGTGCTCGCCATGGTCAGGGAGCTCGGCGTCCCCGTCGTGCGCTATCCGGGCGGCAACTTCGTCTCCGGCTATAACTGGGAGGACGGCGTCGGTCCGCGGGACAAGCGCCCGAAGCGGCTCGATCTCGCGTGGAGCTCCATCGAGCCGAATCTCATCGGCATAGACGAATTTCAGGAATGGGCCCGCCGTGCCGGAGCCGAGACGATGCTCGCCGTCAATCTGGGCACGCGCGGCGTCTCCGAGGCGCGCGACCTCATCGAATACTGCAACTTCCCCGGCGGGACGAAGTTCAGCGACATGCGCCGCGCCAACGGCTTCGAAAAGCCCTTCGGCATC
>JAEFAK010000159.1 GCA_016287555.1 Oscillospiraceae bacterium | reverse complement strand
GGCATTTTTCCGGAGAGACAAGAGAATGCGAACTCAGCATCCATATGCAGAACGATTCCGTCAAGAACAGGGGTTACGGGACTCAGGCCGAGCGTCTGGCGGTCGAATACGCGTTCGGAAGACTCGGAGCGGAGAGCGTTTACGCCGAGTCTGTCGTGAAGAACACCAGAAGCCAGCACGTTCTGGAAAAGCTCGGATTCGAGTATCTCGGAGAGAAAGACGGATTCCGCCGGTACCGTCTGAAAAAGTAACAAAATGTCACGAATGGGCGGCACTTTTTTGAGACTGTAAAAGAGTTTTTATGTCGTTATGGAAACCTGTTTTACAAAAAACGAGAAAACATGTTGACATAACGGTGCTAAAGTGTTACAATTCGGATACAAAACACCGAAGGGAACACCTCCAATGAGAAAAATCAAACTTAAAAAGTTGATGATATCGGTCCTCGCTTTCGCCCTTATCTGCGCCTTCGCGGCGACGGGCGCCTGCGCTGCGACCATATCCTACGGGGCGGGGACCGTGTCCGCCACGGTGCTTAATATCCGCTCCGGCCCGTCCATCATGGACGACGTCATCGGGACGGTCTCGGACAAGGACATCGTCGTACTCATCGACGCTCCCGAAGGCGACTGGTACCACGTCATGTACAACGGCACCGAGGGCTACGTCTCCGCCGACTACGTTACCAACATCCTCAAGGCGGAAAACTTTAACGCTTCCGCGGAGATCACCTGCGACTGGGCCCGCATGAGAGAGCGTCCCGACCTCACCGCCTCCGTTATCGGCTCCTACGGAAAGGGGACCGACATGGAGGTCATCGGGATCAACAACGGCTGGTATAAGGTCAAGTACCTCGGCCGTACCGGATATGTCCGCTCCGATCTCATGCAGATTACGGGCGGTTACGCGACCGAATCCTCCGCAGCGCTCGGCAGCAGCTCAAGCGGCAGCTCAGGGAACGGCTATTATTCCTCCGGCGGCAGCGCCGAGGGCCGCAAGATCGCCGATTTCGCTCTCCAGTTCGTCGGATATCCGTATATCTACGGCGAGGAGAGCCCTTCCACAGGCTTTGACTGCTCCGGCCTCGTCTGGTACGTCTATACTCACTTCGGATATTCCATGTGCCGCACCGCGACGACTCAGTACAACAACAACGGACGCGTCGTCGACAAGAGCGAGCTTGAGCCCGGCGATCTGGTATTCTTCAAGGAGTATTACGGCGGCAACAGCATCGGTCACGTCGGCATCTACATAGGCAACGGAAAGTTTGTCCATGCCTCCACCTCGACTGTCGGCGTCATCATTTCCGAACTCGGAAGCGACAACTACACCCGCCGCTGGTACGGCGCAAAGCGTATCATCGGCTGACAAAACCGAAATTGATCGAACCCGTCCTCCGCTTGATAGCGGAGGGCGGGTTTTTGCTTTCAAATTCGCCCTCTTTTTCGTTATTTTTCTTTTATTGTTCATTATTATGTGATACAATGATAACTTAGGTAAGTCTGAAATAGGCATAGCGCTCCGCACGGAGCTTTACTGAATACGATTCCAAGGAGAGACCCGATGAGTTTAGTTACGAAGATATTCGGAACGCGCAGCGAGCGTGAGATAAAGAGGATAATGCCGCTCGTCCAGAAGATAGACGATCTCGAGGACAGCTACCGCAGGCTCACAGACGAGGAGCTGAAGCATAAGACCGTCGAATTCCGCGAGAGGCTTGCCCGGGGCGAGACGCTTGACGACATCCTGCCCGAGGCTTTCGCAACTGTGCGCGAGGCGGCTGACAGAGTCCTCGGCGAGAGGCACTACAGAGTCCAGCTAATAGGCGGCATAATTCTTCATCAGGGCCGTATAGCCGAGATGAAGACCGGCGAAGGCAAGACCCTCGTCGCGACGCTGCCTTCATACCTCAATGCGCTTGCCGGCAAGGGCGTGCATATAGTGACGGTCAACGACTATCTGGCCAAGCGCGACAGCGACTGGATGGGCAAGGTCTACCGCTTCCTCGGCCTATCTGTCGGCCTGATAGTCCACGGCCTTTCAAGCGAGGAGCGCCGCGCCGCCTATGCCGCCGACATAACCTACGGCACCAACAACGAGATGGGCTTCGATTACCTGCGCGACAACATGGCCATATACAAGCAGGACATGGTCCAGCGCGGACACGTATTCGCCATCGTCGATGAGGTCGACTCCATCCTCATCGACGAAGCGCGCACTCCGCTCATCATTTCCGGCGTCGGCGACGATTCCAGCGACCTTTACCAGAAGGTCGACGCCTTCGTGCGCCGCCTGAAAAAGGTCGTCTATGCTTCGACCGACGAGAAGGCGGAGGAATCCGAGGATATAGACGCGGACTACGTGGTCGATGAAAAGGCCAAGAGCGCGACGCTGACCCTGCGCGGCGTTGCCAAGGCCGAGGAATACTTCGGGCTCGATAACCTCTCCGACCTCGAGAACTCCACGCTGTCCCACCACATCAACCAGGCGATAAAGGCCCACGGCATCATGCACCGGGACATAGACTACGTCATCAAGGACGGTGAGATAATCATCGTCGACGAGTTCACCGGCCGCCTCATGTTCGGCAGACGCTACAACGAGGGCCTGCATCAGGCCATCGAGGCCAAGGAGGGCGTCAAGGTCGCCGCCGAGAGCAAGACCCTCGCGACGATAACCTTCCAGAACTACTTCCGCATGTATAACAAGCTCTCCGGCATGACCGGTACGGCCCTGACCGAGGAAGAGGAATTCAACGCCATATATAATCTCGATATCATCGAGATCCCGACGAACAGGCCGATAGCGAGGATAGACGATCCCGACGTCGTATATAAAAACGAGGCCGGAAAGGACCGCGCCATAATCCGCCAGATCGAGGAGTGCCATGCAAAGGGGCAGCCCGTTCTGGTCGGTACGGTCTCGATAGAAAAGAGCGAGCACATCTCCAATCTCCTCAGGAAGACAGGCATCGCACACAGCGTCCTGAACGCGAAGCAGCATGAGAAGGAAGCGGAGATCATCGCGCAGGCGGGCAAGTTCGGTGCCGTGACGATAGCGACGAACATGGCCGGACGAGGCACGGACATAAAGCTCGGCGGCAACGCCGAATACCTTGCCAAGACCGATCTGCGCAAGGCGGGCATGGAGGAAGAACTCATAAACGAGGCCACAGGCTACGCCGAAACGGACGACGAGAGGATACTCGACGCAAGAAGGCAGTTCGCCGAGGCGCTCGCGCGCCACAAGGCAGAGGTGGATAAGGAGGCCGAGAAGGTCCGCGCTGCGGGCGGCCTCTTCATACTCGGCACCGAGCGCCACGAATCCCGCCGCATCGACAATCAGCTCCGCGGCCGCGCAGGCCGTCAGGGCGATCCGGGCGAGACGCGCTTTTTCATCTCCATGCAGGACGATATCATGCGTCTGTTCGGCTCGGAACGCATCCAGGCCATGATGGACACCCTCAATATCGACGAGGATATGCCCATAGATCAGAAGATACTCTCCAACGCCATAGAAAACGCCCAGAAGCGGGTCGAGTCGCGCAACTTCCAGTCCCGAAAGAGCGTCCTTGAATATGACGACGTCATGAACCAGCAGCGCGAGATCATCTATACTCAGCGCCGCCAGGTGCTCGACGGGGAGGACGTGAGCAATTCCGTCCGCTCCATGATACGCGACGTGATAAGCTCCGGCGTATATGCGGTCATTGGGAAAGACGGCTTCATCGAGAGCGAGGAGCAGCTGGCGGAGGTGCTCGCGCCGTTCGATAAGCTCTTCCTCGCGGGAAAGCGTCCGCAGGTCTCGCGCGACGATCTCTCCGACTGGGACAGCGAGAAGCTTATAAGCTACCTGACCGAGTCCGCCGACGCGGTCTATGCCGAGCGCGAGAAGCGCTTCGGCAATATGCCCGGGACGGAGCAGCCCGTCATGCGCGAGCTCGAGCGTGTCATTCTCCTTCGCGTCGTCGATGAGAACTGGATGGATCATATCGACGCCATGCACGAGCTCCGGCGCGGCATCGGTATCCGTGCCTACGGCAACGTCAACCCGCTCGACGAATATAAGCGCGAGAGCTACGAGATGTTCGAGGCCATGGTCAACTCCATCAAGGACGAGGTCGTGCGCCGACTGTATACGGTCGAGCTGCGCAAGGAGTCTGCGCTCGAACGCAAGAGCGTATCCAAAAGCTCCGTTGAAAACGTCGGAGGCGACGCGCCGGCGAAGAAGAAACCCGTCAAGGTCAAGAAGATAGGCCGCAACGATCCCTGCCCCTGCGGAAGTGGTAAGAAGTATAAGAAGTGCTGCGGAAGATCTGCAGACTGACGATCAAACATTGCCTGCCGCGCGGTAAAACGCGCGGCAGGTCCTGCCCGAAAGCCATATAATCATTTCTTCCTAAATCAAAAACGATCGGGGCATACGATCGCGACTCACCTCCCGTAAAACGATAATATTATAT
>JAEFAK010000158.1 GCA_016287555.1 Oscillospiraceae bacterium | reverse complement strand
AAGACCGTCATGCAGGACGCGGGCCGCGCCCATATGGGCATCGGCTCGGCAAACGGCAAGGACAAGATCGAGGAAGCCACGCGCAACGCCATCTTCAGCCCGCTCATGGAGACCTCCGTGCAGGGCGCCCGCCGCGTCCTCATCAAGGTCACAGGCTCGCTGGATATCACCATGGAGGACGTCGAGCGCGTCGTCGGCCGCGTCGAGGAGTCGGCCGATCCCGAGGCCAACATCATATTCGGCGTCGACTTTGACGATCAGCTCGTCGACGCTCTCAAGGTCGTCGCCATCGCGACGGACTTCGACGCCGAGGACCACGTCGTCGAGTCTCCCGAGGATCCCGCGCTCGAGCCGCTCATCCCCGCGCCGGAGCCCGTTTCCGAGAAGCCGGACGAGGACGCCGAGTGGAACGAGCTCATCTCGATATTCGGACGCGACAAGTGATTTTTTGAAATGCCCTATTGACCGAAGGTCAAAAAAGTTATAAAATTACAAAAACAGTATATTCACTTTTCGATTTCCCGTTTATCAATATATCAGGAGGGTACTCGCATGGCGTATTCATTTGATTCCGGTCCCGATAATGTCGTGAACATAAAGGTAGTCGGCGTCGGCGGCGCCGGCAACAACGTCGTCAACAGGATGGTGTCCGACGGCACCAAGGGCGTCGAATTCGTCGCCATAAATACGGACAAGCAGGTGCTCTCCGTTTCCGCCGCCGATCAGAAGATCCAGATCGGCGAGAAGCTTACCCACGGCCAGGGCGCGGGCTCCAATCCCGACGTCGGCCGTCAGTCCGCCGAGGAAAACCGAAACAATATCTCCAAGGTCTTTGAGGACGCCGACATGGTCTTTATAACCGCCGGCATGGGCGGCGGCACCGGCACGGGCGCCGGCCCCATCGTCGCCGATCTCGCGCGCGACGCGGGCGCTCTGACCATAGGCGTCGTGACCAAGCCCTTCTCCTTCGAGGGCAAGCGCAGGGCGCAGCAGGCCGAGGCCGGCGTCGAGGAGATGCTCGGCAAGGTCGACTCCCTCCTCGTCATCCCCAACGACCGCCTCAAATACGCGACCGACCAGAAGATCACGATGATCAATGCCTTCGAGATCGCCGACGACGTCCTCCGCCAGGCCGTCACCAGCATCTCGGACCTCATAAAGAACACCGGCTTTATAAACCTCGACTTTGCCGACGTTTCGACGATAATGAAGGACGCGGGCTACGCTCACATGGGCGTCGGCCGCGCCAGCGGCAAGAACAAGGCCGAGGAGGCCGCCCGCGCCGCCGTTTCCAGCCCCCTGATGGAGACCTCCATCGACGGAGCCCGCGGCGTGCTCGTCTCCATCACGGGCAGCGAGGACATGGGCCTTGAGGAAGTCGAAATGGCCGCGGGCCTCGTGCAGGCCGCCGCTCATCCCGACGCCAACATCATCTTCGGCGCCGCGTTCGACGATTCCCTCGACGACGAGATCCGCGTCATCGTCATAGCCACCGGCTTCGACAAGGCGCCGACAGCCGCCGCCGAGGCCGCCAAGCCCGCAGCCGAGCAGCCTGCCGAGGAAAAGGCCGAGGAGCCCGCTCCCGCCCGTCCGACGGAGGAAGACCCCTATGAGAAGATCCTCGAGATCTTCAACTCCAGATAATATCCCGAAATCTTGAATTTCGCAGGGGCGGCCCCCGCCCGCCTGCTCCGCCGTAAGGCGCCGGAGGCGAGCGGTCCGCTCCTGTTTCATTCTCCGCAAGGGAGGCGAGACGATGGAAGCTGCGGCAAAAATGTTTTCGGGCGGCTGGATAGCGGCTGCGTTCATCCTCTTTTTCATCTGCCTGATGCTGCCCGTATTCTACGTCATCTACTACGTTTTCAAGAAAAACTTCAATCCCCTCATAATGCTCATCGGCATCGTCGCCTTCATTGTCTTTGACCGCTTTGTGACCGAACAGCTGCTGATAAGGTTTTTCGCTCCCTCTTCCGCGATAGGAACGATATCCGCGCAAAGCTACGCGATAAGGCTCGCCCTCTCCGTCGGCGTCGTCAAGGCTCTCGGGATATGGGTCGTGCTGCTCATCCTCTCCAAATGGTACGTGACAGTGATCGTGCCGGCCTCGTTCGCGCTCGGGTATTCGGTGCTCGATATGATCTTCCTCAGAGGCTCGCCGGGCTTCAGCGCATTCACTCAGGCGACTGCCGTCAACAATAACGGCCTCGAGGAGGTCGTATCGACGGTCGACCTTGCGCAGCAGGAGGCTTTCCGCAGGAGCATAACCGAGCTGGCTGCGACGCCCGCATCGTTCTATATCTGGAGGACGGGGACGGCCATATGCGCCTTCGCCGCGGCGGTCTGCATCGCGCGCCTGCTCTGGTATTCCATCGAGGGCGGCAAGAGGGAAAAGTCGATGATGCTCATCCCCATATGCGTCGTGATCGCCGTCGTGCTCGAGCTGCCTGAAGCCCTCTACTACGGCGGAGCGTTTTCAAGCTACGCCCCCGCCGGCATCGCGTACTACGTGATGACGATCCTGCTCGTGCTGGGGACGATATTCGTCTCCCGCAGGCACGACGAGAAGGAGAGAGTCTCCGATACCCCCCTGCGTCCGCGCAGAAGATAAAAAGCATATCGCCCGAGGCCGACCGGCCTCGGGCGTTTTCATCTCATGCCGTCCAGCACGTCAGCCGCCGCGTCGGCAAAGCTCCTGGCGGCGGCCTCCGCCTCCGCCAGCGAGTTGCCGTCGGTCCCGACCTCGAGTATGAGGCAGCCGGGCGCCGCGTGCTGGTTGTAGCGCTCGCCGCTCAGCACCAGCGGCCTCGCGAGGCCGGGGAACTTTTCCTCCATGGCGGCCTGCAGCCGCAGGGCGAACCTGAAGTTTTCGAGCCAGTTCGGATGCTCCAGCCCGTTTTCGCCGTTGGTCGCTATCAGCATGACCTGGGACGAATCGCCGCCGTACGCGCTGCGCCATTTCGTCCCGTCCGCGAGCGTGACGGAGTCGCGGTGCAGATCGATGACGACGGTGAGCTCCGGGTATTTTTCGAGCGCGCTCTCGACGGCCTCCAGCGAGCGCGCGTAGGAGCCGCTGTAGGTCGGCAGATCGTACATCGTCCTGTCGTGCAGGACGGAAAAGCCCCGCGCCGCGAGCTCGCCGGCCAGCACGTCGCCGACTCGGACGACTCCCTGCGAAGGGTCCGTGCTGCGCGAGCCATCGCTCCCGGAATAGGCCTCGCTCCCATGGGTATGCACGATGAGTATCTGCGGGCCCTCCGCCGCAAGGGAAAAGCCGGGCCCCTCGGCCAGCAGCGCGGCGACGTCCGGCTCATATGAGGTCTTGTTGAGAAGGTCGACCGAGCTCGCGGCGGGCGGCTTCGGCTTTCCCGCGCCGTCGCCCTTCAGGACCCGTGCCGGGAGCTTTGCCGCGGGCAAGGGAGAGGGCGGCGCCGCGCTCTCCGGCGGATAGTCGTATTCCGGGGCCGCCGCCGGCTCCGGCGTCTCCAGCGGCCCGTAGTACCCCGTCGCGATGCGCGCGACGAGCTCGCTGGAGCTCAGCGCAGCCAGCGCCTTCGAGGCTCTGCCGCCCGACGCGGCAAATCTTATCGTCAGCGAAAACGCGAGCAGCCCGAGCAGCACGCGGACAAGAGTTCTTTTGGACACGCCTGACACCTGCCTTTTTTAAGAATATATGCTTGAACGGGCGGCGGGTATGTGTTAAAATCCGAAGCAAAGCAAAACGAAGGAGAAATCTTCATGCAGTACGAATACAGAGCGCAGGGCGTCTGCTCGCGCAGCATACTCATCGATATAGAGGACGGGATCATCAGGAACGCGGAATTTGTCGGCGGCTGCCCCGGCAATACGAGCGGCATATCAAAGCTCGTCGCGGGCATGAAGGCCGAGGACGTCATCGCCAGACTCGAGGGCGTGACCTGCGGCCGCAAGCCGACCTCCTGCCCCGATCAGCTCGCGAAGGCCCTCAAGGCCGTCCTTGAAAGAGAGAACGCGGCGCAGTAAAAAAAACAGGAAAAAGCCGGGATAAGCTGTCTTATCCCGGTTTTTTTGTGACCGAACGCGAAAAAAAGGAAGTATAAGGGTGAAAGGCCTTTCGGAGAGGAGGGAAAGCATGGAGGACAGCAGGATAGTCGAGCTCTTCCGGGAGCGTGACGAGGCTGCGATAAGCGAGGCCGAGAGCAAATACGGCGCATACTGCCGCTCGATAGCCATCAACATACTCGGCAGCGCCCCGGACGCCGAGGAGGCCGTCGGCGACGCGATGTTCGCCGCATGGAACGCCATCCCGCCCCATTGTCCCGCCGTGCTCTCGACGTTCCTCGGCAAGCTGACGCGCCGTGCCGCGCTCAAAAAGGTCAGGGAAGCCTCCGCTCAAAAGCGCGGCGGCGGGCAGCTCGCTCTCGCGCTCGAGGAGCTCGGCGAGTGCGTCCCCGGCTCCGGCGGCGCGGAGGAGGCGGTCGAGGCTGCGGAGCTCGCCCGCGCGGT
>JAEFAK010000157.1 GCA_016287555.1 Oscillospiraceae bacterium | reverse complement strand
CCGTTGCATACAACACTAACGGGGGTACCGAAATCGGACCCGTTACCTCCGCCTACAATTCCACCATTAAGCTCCCCGGGGCCGATGCCAGCGTCAAAGACGGCTATACGCTCGTTGCGTGGAGCAACGGCGATGACAGGTTCGCTCCCGGCGCGGATTATCTTGTAACGGGCAACGTAACGTTGAATGCTGTCTGGGGCGGCGTCATAACGTTCGATTCCAACGGCGGCAGCGCTGTGGATTCGATGACCGTCGAGAATGGCGTCACCATCGAACTGCCAGAGACATCCAGAAACGGGTATACGTTCAACGGATGGCAGGATCAGGAAGGCAACGTCTACGGTGCTGGAGATGAATATACTGTAGACGGGAATCTCACGCTGACTGCACTGTGGACCCAGAATCCCACACCGACACCTCCTCCGCCCCCGCCTCCCTCCGATACAGTTGACGTGAGCGTTGAAAAGGTATGGGCAGACGAAGGCGAGCATCCGACGAGCATCACTGTGCGTCTTCTTGCTGACGGTACCGATACCGGAATGAACGCCGAACTCAGTGACAGGAACGGATGGGCCTACACTTGGACCGATCTCGACAAGCGCAACGACGACGGCAGTGCGGTCGCCTATACGGTCGAGGAGGACGTGCCCGAGGGTTACGTCGCTACATACTCCGGCAGCGCCAATGAAGGCTTCGTCATAACGAACACCAACGAGGAAGACATCACGGACGACCCTGACCTTCCGCTCTACGGCGATCCCGATCTTCAGCTCAATACGGAAGACCACTTCGCCTATATCATCGGCGTACCCGGCGGCTACGTCAGGCCAGAAGACAACATCACCCGCGCAGAGACCGCGACCATACTTTTCCGGCTCCTTACTGATGAGAGCCGTGACAAGTACTGGTCCACGTCAAATCCCTTCTCCGACGTTTCCGCTGGTGACTGGTACAACAACGCGATCTCCACGCTTGCTAACGCCGGCATTCTGAACGGACGTCCCGACGGAACATTCGGACCGAACGAGCCTATCACACGCGCGGAGTACGCAGTCATGTTCGTCAGGTTCTTCAAAGTCGTTCAGTCCGAACAGGACATGTTCCCGGATATCGCCGGACACTGGGCGCGTGAGTACATCAACAGCGCCGCGCTGTACGGATTCATTAACGGACGCCCGGACGGAACGTTCGGACCGAACGATTACATCCTCCGCTGCGAAGCTTTCACGCTCACTAACCGCGTCCTGGGACGCAAACCGGATAAGGATCATCTCCATGAGGACATGGTCATTTGGTCGGACAATACGCCGGACAAGTGGTATTACGCGCAGGTACAGGAAGCCACGAACTCCCATGAGTTCGAGATGAGCGGAGAGGATACCGGAACTCCGTACGAAAACTGGGTATCCATACTGCCGACGAGAGACTGGACCGCGCTCGAATAACAGAGACTGAAGTCAACGTAAGTAATACCGACGTAGATTCGTACAAGTCCTGAAGGGGCAAAAAAGCGATAAAACAGCTGTCCGCATGAGCTGCATCAGTTCATGCGGACAGCACAGAACGGACCTATGACGGGAAGTATCCGATTATTTGCGGAGTGGCGCAGCGTAAGCGGCGCCACTCCGGTTTTTATATGAACGGATCAGTACCTGACCGGTCTTGTTGCATCATGGTAGGTTAACGATACTGTATCAATTTTTTCGGAAAAGCCGCGCAGAGATCGTAACTTCTCATAAAAAAGCTGCGCACGCAACAACGCCTGAAGGCGATTGTACGTGCGCAACACTTTCGTGCGATGAAACGGATTCAGCGGAGGAATTTTATGGCTTTTTCAACAGAGTTCTTTTCCTCGCCGAGGGGCTTGTCCGCGTTCCTGTAATCGAAGCTCTGGCAGTATTTCGTGACGTCGGATTTCACGGACGCGATGTGTTTTCCGACAAGGATGTTCAGCGCGTCCTTCAGCTCGGCGTAGGAGACGGGCTTCAGTTCGGCCTTAGCTGCGCGGAGGATGCCAGCCGCGTCCGTCACGCAGATGAAGGGCTGGCTGGCCATCTTCTCCCTGAAGGCGGTGTCGCTGTCCCAGAGATACACGAAATTGGAGTAGTATCTGCGGACTGTGCCCTTTATGCGCGAGCAGATAAAGCAGGAATCCGCGAGCCTGGTGACGTCGTCGGCCTCGTCCGCTCCCTTTGGCGGTTTCTTTCTCTTTTTGCCCGTATCCGGCTCCGGCTGCGGGAACAGCGCGGAGACCTCGTCGAGATGGCTCTCAAGGATGAGGGCGAGCGCGAGCTTGTTCTTGGCTGCGAACATGTCGTCGAAATGCCTGGGGCAGAAGCCGAGCCTGTTCATCTCTATCCTGACGTCCGGCTCCATCATCGCGGCGCCGAGAGCGTACTTGAGATTGTCCTCCTCGAGCTTCGCGCGCAGATGGCAGAGAGGACAGCCGTCGTATCTGTCCATGGCCTCGTTAATTGGTATCGTAAATATCTTTTCAGGCATGCCGCGCCTCCTTTGACAACCTGCATGATATCATATATAATCGACTCAATTATACAGAAACGGTGTCTGTTATGCAATATATAGTCCATGAAAACGAAATAGAGGTCAGGGGCGTATCGGATTTCGACCCGGTCAAGATATTCGAAAGCGGACAGTGCTTCCGCTGGAATCCGGAGCCGGACGGAAGCTGGACCGGCGTGGCGAAGGGCGTGGCCGCCTACGTCCGCAGCGAGAACGGAGCCGTCTTTATCTCCGGTTCCGAAGAGGACTTCAGAAACGTCTGGTACGACTATTTCGACCTCGGGACCGACTACGCCGCGATACGCGAGCGGGTCTCGACCGACCCCTATACGACCGAGGCCGCCGAATACGGAAAGGGGATACGCATCCTCGCGCAGGACAGGTGGGAGGCTCTCTGCTCCTTCATCATCTCGCAGTGCAACAACATCCCGCGCATAAAGAAGATAATCGAAGCGCTCTGCGCTCTCTGCGGCGACGAGATCGATTTTCGGGGAACGAAGTATTATTCCTTCCCGTCGGCCGAAACGCTCTCTGAGATGAAGCCTGAGGACCTCGCGCCCATACGTTCCGGATACAGAGCTCCGTACATAATCGAAGCCGCCAAAAGCGTCGTCTCGGGCAAGACGGACCTTGAGGCGCTCTCAAAGCTCGACTGCGCTTCGGCTGTCAAAGAGCTGCGGAAGCTTCCGGGGATAGGCGAAAAGGTCGCCAACTGCGCCGTGCTCTACGGGCTTCGCATACCGACGGCCTTCCCCGTGGACGTATGGATAAAACGCGCGCTCGACGAGCATTATCCGCCCGGCTTCGATTCGGCCGTTTTCGGCGACGCGGCCGGGCTTGCCCAGCAGTATATTTATTACTATATCCGCTCGGCAAACACCGCTTCCGGTCATTGACATCGGAGAAGCGGCGTAGTAAAATAATAAATTAAAATAGGCATAATATCAGGCTATAATTTCTTGCAAAGGAGTATCGTCAAATGGGAGACAAGAACGCCTTTTACAACCGCATCGTCGGCGAGGGCATAACCTTCGACGACGTTCTGCTCGTTCCCGCGGAGAGCAAGGTAATTCCGTCCGAGGTAAGGCTCGAGACGAACCTCACGAAGAAGATAAGGCTCAATATCCCGCTCATCTCCGCCGCCATGGATACGGTCACGGAATACAGGATGTCCATCGCGATGGCGCGCGAGGGCGGCATTGGCGTCATCCACAAGAATATGTCCATCGAGGCTCAGGCGGAGCAGGTCGACCGAGTCAAGAGGTCTGAAAACGGCGTTATAACCAATCCGTTCTTCCTCGGGCCCGACGATACCCTCGCCGACGCCGACGCGCTCATGGCAAAGTATAAGATCTCAGGCGTGTCCGTCGTCGAGAACAACAGGCTCGTCGGCATCATCACCAACCGCGACATGAAGTTCGAGGAGAACATGGAGAGGCCCATCAAGGAAGTCATGACCGCCGAGGGCCTCATAACCGGCCGCGAGGGCACGACTCTCGAAGAGGCCAGAGAGATCCTCCGCAGACACAAGATAGAAAAGCTCCCCATTGTTGACGACAACTTCGCGCTCAAGGGCCTTATCACGATAAAGGACATAGAAAAAGCGGCGACGTATCCCAACTCCGCTCGCGACGAAAAGGGAAGGCTCCGCGTCGCGGCAGCCATCGGCACGACCTATGACGTGCTCGAAAGAGCCGGCGCGCTCGTCGAGGCCGGAGTAGACGCGCTCGTGCTCGATTCGGCCCACGGCCATTCCAAGAACATCCTCGAGAGCATATCGCTCGTCAAGTCTCATTTCCCCGACACCGCTCTCATTGCGGGCAACGTCGCGACGGCCGAGGGCACCAAGGCCATAATCGACGCCGGCGCCGACTGCGTCAAGATAGGCATCGGCCCCGGTTCCATATGCACGACCCGTGTCATCGCGGGCATCGGCGTCCCGCAGATCACCGCGATCGCCGATTCCGCCGAGGTCGCCGCCAAGTACGGGATCCCCATCATAGCCGACGGCGGCATCAAGTATTCCGGCGACATCGTCAAGGCGCTCG
>JAEFAK010000156.1 GCA_016287555.1 Oscillospiraceae bacterium | reverse complement strand
GCAACAGATCTGACTAAGGGCAATCCGCCCAAGGGCATACTGCTTTTCTCGCTGCCCATCATGGCCGGATTGCTGCTCCAGCAGCTTTACAGCACCGTCGACAGCATCGTCGTCGGCAACAGCATCGGCGAGGCCGCGCTCGCCGCCGTCGGGACCTGCGCTCCGCTGACGTTCTTCTTCGTCGCGTTTGCCATGGGTCTTGCCAACGGCGCCGGCGTCGTCTTCTCGCAGTATTACGGCGCCAAGCGCATGGAGAGCCTGCGCACCGCGTTTTCGACGGCGGCCATCCTACTTTTCGGCATAGGCATCGTCATGACGGCGGTCGGTTTGCTGCTCGGCCGCGGCATCCTCGGCACGACGCTGAAGGTCCCGCCCGAGATACTCGACGAGGCCGTCGGCTATTTCTCGATATACTGCATGGGCCTCGTGTTCCAGTTCGTATACAACGCCGTTTCGGCCGCTCTGCGCGCCGTCGGCGATTCGGTCGCGACGCTGATATTCCTCTGCATCTCGTCCGTGCTCAATATCGTGCTCGACCTGCTTTTCGTCCTCAAGTTCCATTGGGGCGTGCGCGGAACGGCCATCGCGACCATCATCTCGCAGGCGGTCAGCGCGATCGTCAGCATAATCTACATGCAGAAGAAATATGACTTCTACCGCTTCAAGAAGGGCGAATTCGGCTTCAACGGGCAGATGTGCAAGCTGACGCTGAAGTTCGGCGTCCCGACGATGATCCAGATGTGCATCGTCTCCGGCGGCCAGGTCGTCATCCAGCGCGTCGCCAACGATCTCGGCGCCTCCGCCATAGCCGCCGCGACCGCCGCCGGCCGCATAGAGAACTACATATTCATCCCCTCGCAGAGCTTCAATAACGGCATGGCCATGTATACCGGCCAGAACGTCGGAGCGGGGAACATCCCGCGCGTTTATCAGGGGCTTAAAAAGACGCTGCTGATGAGCGTGCCGATCTGCATCGTGCTCATGGCGGTCTCGATCTTTTTTGCTGGTCCTCTCGTCGGCCTTTTCGGCGTCGAGGGAGAGGCGCTCGAGCTCGGCATAAAGCATCTCCGCTTCATCGCTCCGTTCTATATCTTCTTCGCCGTCTATATGCCCATGGTCGCCGTGCTGACAGGCTCGGGCGACGTATATTTCTCGACGGGCATAACTCTTTCCGGCCTCGCGATAAGGGTCCTCGCGACTTACGTATTCGCCTACGCGCTCCACTGCGGCTTCGCCTCGCTCTACTACTCCGTGCCCATAGGCTGGCTGCTGCTGCTCGCACTCGCTTTCTTCCGCTTCATGAGCGGGAAATGGCAGTCCAAGCGCGTCGTCAAGGGCCCGCCCGCGGCTCAGACCGCAGAGGATTGATCTGGTTTACATAATGTAAAAGGAGAACGCGCGTCTTCGCGCAGGTACACGACATGGCACTTAAATATCCGCATCTTTTCTCGCCCGTTACGATAGCCAATCAGGTTTTCCGCAACAGGCTCTTCAGCTCTCCGATAGGCTTTCAGTTCCACGACGCCGCGGCCCATACCCCGACGGCTGAGGCGATAGCCTTCTTCTCGCGCAGGGCGCAGGGCGGAGCCGCCTCCGTCGCTCTCGGCGAGTGCATGGTAGACAGCGTCCACGGCAAGAGCAACCCCACCCAGACCCCGCTCGACAGCGTCAGCTCCAGGCAGACCATGACGAACATGGCCATCGCCATAAGCGAGTACGGCGCCGTTCCGACGGTCGAGCTGCAGCACGCGGGCAAGTACGCCGTCGTCTCGCTCAACGAAGGAAACGACATCTACGGCCCGAACGAGGAGCCCTTCCCCTGGCCGCACCGCCTCCCGAAGGGAGCGCCCATCCCCATGGTCAAGGCCATGGACGAGGATATGATAGAGTATACGATCAACGCCTACGCCGACGCGGCTCTCTTTGCCAAGAAGTGCGGCTTCGGCATGGTGCTCGTCCACGGCGGCCACGGCTGGCTGCTGACGCAGTTCCTCTCTCCGATGGTCAACAAGAGGAAGGACCGCTGGGGCGGCAGCGTTGAAAACCGCGCCCGCATCGCCGTCGCGATCTGCGACGCCATCCATAAGAAGTGCGGCGCGGGCTTCCCGGTCGAGTTCCGCATGAGCGGCTCCGAGTGCAACCCCGCCGGCTACGGCATCGACGAGGGCATAGCCATCGCAAAGCAGCTCGACGGACACGCCGACCTCATCCACGTCTCCGCCGGCGACCACAACGTCCCCGATACGTTCACGGTCGTGCACCCGAACATGTTCCTGCCCGACGGCTGCAACCTGCAGTACGCCGCCGCGATAAAAAAGGAAGTCAAGACCCCCGTCGCGACGGTCGGCGCGTTTGTCGATCCCGCCATGATGGAGGAGGTCATAGCCTCCGGCCAGGCCGATATAGTCGAGTGCGCGCGCGAGCTCATCTGCGATCCGGATATGCCCATCAAGGCAAGGACCGGGCGCGACGGCGAGATAACCCACTGCATGCGCTGCTTCACGTGCTTTTCCAACCTCGTCGCGACGGGCCAGATCTGCTGCGCCATCAATCCCAAGATAGGCCAGGAGCTCATCGTCGAGGTCCCGGTCAAGGTCTCCCGCTCGAAAAAGGTCCTCGTCGCGGGCGGCGGCCCGGGCGGCATGCAGGCCGCGCTGACCGCTTCGGAATACGGCCACAAGGTCATCCTCTGCGAGAAGACCGACAGGCTCGGCGGCGCGCTGCTGTGCGAGACGAAGGTACCCTTCAAGAAGAGACTCGCCGAGTACCTTTCCAGGCAGGCGGATAAGTGCATGAAAGATGAAAACATCGAGGTCAGGCTCAATACGGCCGTCACGCCGGAGCTCGCCGAGCAGGTCGCTCCCGACGCCATTATCGCCGCCATCGGCGCCGAGGCCGTCGTGCCGAAGATACCCGGCGTCGAGCGCGCCGTCCCCGCAGAGGAGATGTATGAGCATCCCGAAAAAGCTGGCGAGAGAGTCGTTATCCTCGGCGCCGGCCTCGTCGGCACCGAGATGGCCGTCTATCTCAACGGGCTCGGCCGTAAGGTCACCGTCCTCGAGATGGCCTCCCGCATCAACGACGGCGGAAACTCGCTCCAGCTATCGGCTCTGAACGTCCAGCTCAGGCACAGCGATATCAGCATGGTCTTCAATACGAGGGCTGTCGAAATAACGGAGAAGGGCGTCGTCGGCGAGAAGGACGGCGAGCGCAGCCTCTTCGAGGCCGATACCGTCGTCTGCGCAGTCGGCATGCGCGCCAGACGCGACGAGGCGTTCGCCCTGAGCGCCTGCGCGCCGGAGTTCTATCAGATAGGCGACTGCCTCGCCGCCACGAACGTGCGCGACGCGACGCGCTCCGCCTACTATAACGTCCGCAACATGTCCCGCGTATAGACCGGAACATAAAGCAAGACCCCGGAGGACGATCCCTCCGGGGTCTTTTCATGCTGTTTTCAGAAATGCGGCTTGTTTTTTCCGGATACTGCGAGCCTCGTCATGGCCCTTGCCAGAGCGAGCCTCGTAAGCTCATGCTCGCGCAGGCTCTGCTTGCGGGCGTAGAGCTCGCTCTCACGCTCGTAGGCGGCTTTCGCGCGGTTTTCGTCTATCTCGTCCGGCCGCTCACACGACTGCACGAAGACGCGAACTCTGCCCGGCTCGACCTCGAGGAAACCCTCCGAGCAGGCACACACGGACCAGTCTCCGTCCTTTTTGTATCTCAGCTCGCCGGGGTCGAGCGCGGCGACCATGGGCCTGTGTCCGGCGAGGACGGTCAGCAGCCCGTCCGGCAGCGTCACGGTAAGCGCCTCGACGTCGGAGGAGAAGAATTCGCGCTCCGGCGTCAGTATCTCAAGAGGGAAGTCAGCCATTTTTGGCCTCCTCGCTGAGCTTGGCGGCCTTTTCGCGGGCCTCGTCGAGGTCGCCGACGTTGAAGAACGCCTGCTCCGGCAGGTCGTCGACCTCGCCGTCGGCTATGGCCTTGAAGCCCTCTATCGTCTTCTCGAGCGGGACGAAGCGCCCGGGCACGCCCGTGAACGCCTCGGCAACGAAGAAGGGCTGGGAGAGGAAGCGCTGCATCTTGCGCGCCCTGTAGACCGTCACGCGGTCCTCCTCGCTGAGCTCCTCCATGCCGAGGATGGCTATGATGTCCTTGAGCTCAAGATAGCGCTGCAGGCACTCCTGAACGCGGCGCGCGGTCTCGTAATGCTCCTTGCCGAGGAGCTCCGGATCGAGCAGACGGGAGCCGGATTCCAGCGGGGAGACGGCGGGATAGATGCCCTGCTCGGCAATTGAGCGGGAGAGAACGGTCGTCGCATCCAGATGCGAGAAGACCGTCGCGGGGGCGGGGTCGGTCAGGTCGTCGGCAGGGACGTAGACCGCCTGCACCGAGGTTATCGAGCCGCGGTCCGTGCTCGCGATGCGCTCCTCCAGCTCGCCGAGCTCCTGCGCCAGCGTCGGCTGATAGCCCACGGCGGACGGCAGGCGGCCGAGCAAAGCGCTGACCTCGTTGCCCGCCTGCACGAAGCGGTAGATGTTGGCAACGAACAGTAATACGGCGGTCATATCCATGCCGCGCAGGTATTCGTCCATCGTAAGGCCGGTCATCGCCACGCG
>JAEFAK010000155.1 GCA_016287555.1 Oscillospiraceae bacterium | reverse complement strand
GGTTGCACGAAGCAGGCCGTCGCCTACTCGCAGAATGCGGAAAAGTTCGCCGCGAAGGGAATAAAGATCATCGGCGTCAGCAAGGACAGCGTCGCTTCGCATAAAAACTTCGAGACGAAGCAGGATCTGAAGATAACGCTCCTGTCCGACGTCGAACGCGAGGTCATCGAGGCCTACGACGTCTGGAAGGAGAAGAAAAACTACGGCAAGACGACCTTCGGCGTCGTCCGCACGACCTACGTCATCGACGAAAAGGGCGTCGTCGAGTTTGCAAACGACAAGGTCAAGGCCGCCGAGGATGCGGAGCGCATGCTCGGCGCCTGACGCGCGGATCGTCCTGCGCTTTCTGCGGCAGAATAAAAAGACGGAGCGCGCCGGAAGAGGCGGGCTCCGAAAAAGATAAAAAGATCAGGAGGGAAAAGATATGGCTGAAATCACTATCACGTCCTCGAATTTCGAGGAAGAGGTGCTCAAATCCGAGGTGCCCGTGCTGCTCGATTTCTGGGCGAGCTGGTGCGGCCCATGCAGAATGCTCGCTCCGGTCATCGAGGAGATAGCGAAGGAGCAGGAGGGCAGGATCAAGGTCGGCAAGGTCAATGTCGATGAGGAGCCGGCGCTTGCGAGTTCCTTTAACGTGACGAGCATCCCCATGGTGTGCGTCATGAAGGGCGGCAAGGTCACAAATGCTTCCGTCGGCTTCAGACCGAAGGCCGATATAGAAGCTCTGCTCAGCTGAGAAAGGAAGAAAACATGAAATACGTATGCGACGCCTGTGGCTGGGAATACAACGAGGCTCTCGGCGATCCCGAGCACGGCATAGCCCCCGGCACGAAGTTCGAGGACCTGCCCGATGACTTTGAGTGCCCGCTCTGCGGCGTAGGCAAGGATCAGTTTTCCAAAGCGTGATCGAAAAAAAAGGCTCCGTCTCCCGTTGGAGGCGGAGCCTTTTCGCATGCCTGTCTATTCCGCGCCCGGAATATCCCGCGCGGCGGGAAGGCCGTAGGCGCTCTCCGCATTTTCCGCGGCGCGTTTTATCGCCTCGCATATGACCTCGGCCGCGAGCGTGCCTGCGACGTCGAGATCGGCCTTCACGTTCCCGCAGGAGACGGCGTAGATGCTGTCCCCGTCGAACGAGGTGTGTACCGGGCGTATGCTTCTGGCGTAGCCGTCGTGGCCCATGGCGGCTATCTTGCAGAGCGCCGCCTTGTCGAAATCGGCGTTCGTGACGACGACGCCGAGCGTCGTATTGCCGGCAAAGAAGTTCTTGACCTCTCTTATGCCCTCGGCTATCGCCGCGGGCGAGCTGCGGAACGACTTCCGGTCCTCCGTGAGAAGGCCCGCTATCTGCCTGCCCGTCCTCCAGTCGAAGACGTCGCCGAGCGCGTTGAGGGCGACGACCGCGCCTATCCTGAGCCCGTCTATCTCGACGGCATAGCTGCCTATGCCCGTTTTCATGCAGGTCGCCATGCCCGCTATCTTGCCGACTGTCGCGCCGCAGCCCGCGCCGAAGTTGCCGTCCCGGTAATTCGGCGCGTCCATGGCGAGCCTCGCGGCCTCGTAGCCCATGGCCGCGTCGGGGCGGACGGAGCCGTCGCCGACGGTGAGGTCGAAGAGGGAGGACTGCGCTACGAGCGGTACGTGCGTGACGCCGACGTCGAAGCCTATGCCGCGCTCCTCAAGCAGGCGCATGACGCCGTCCGCTGCGGCGAGCCCGAAGGCGCTCCCGCCGGAGAGGACGACGGCGTGTATCCCGCGCGCCGCGGTAAGAGGGTCGAGCAGCATGCTCTCGCGCGAGGCGGGGCCGCCGCCGCGAACGTCGAGCCCGGCCCGCATGCCGTCGGGGCAGAGGAAGACCGTGCATCCCGTCCCGGCCGCAGAATTCTCGACCTGCCCTATCCTGACGGGGCCTATATCATTTACGGATATTTCCTTCATATGCTTCACGCTCTGTTTCCGGCCTCGCGGCCTGCTTTTTCGTTCATCCAGTCGTCGACGAGCGCGTCGAGAAAGCCCGAGAGCAGCGCGTTCATCTCCGTATAGTCATAGCTGCGCAGCTGCTCGGCAGTCTGTATGTACCGCCCCGGCTTTTTGAGGCTCGGAGCGGCCTGCTCTATGCCGCCCTCGACTATCTCCGGGGTGAACTCCATGTGCGCCTGAAAGCCGTAGACCCAGCGCCCGTACCGGACTATCTGGCGCGGGCAGCCGTCGCTCTCGGCGATTATCTCGGCGTCGTCGGTCAGCCCGGGCATATCGTTGTGCCACTGTCCCGTGGGGAAAACGTCGGGGAAATCCGCGAAGAAGGGATCGGCCCTGCCTTCCTCGGTGAGCCTCGTCTCAACGGGGCCTATCTCGCGCTCGGGGCTATGCAGGTAAGGCGCGCCGAGCGCCTCGCCGACGAGCTGCGCCCCGAGGCAGATGCCGATGACGATCTTTTCCTCGTCAACGTACTTGCTTATGAGCGCCCTCTCGGCGGAGGAGTCGAAATAGGGGCATTCCTCCTTGCTCGTCGCGGGATTCTGCATCCCACCGAGGACGACCAGCATGTCGACGTCCGGCTCGTCCGGGACGTCCTCGAACTCCCAGCATCTCGTTATCTTCGTCTCATATCCGTGCCGCTCTGCCCAGGCGAGGTATTCTCCGGGCGCGATCCACGGGTCCTGTTGGATAAAACGTATCTTCATTCAGCCTTTATTGCCTCCGGGATCAATCTGAATTGGTTTTCATCGGATAGCGGAAGACGAGCTCCCAGCCCTCTATCCTGCGGTAGCACCAGCAGTCGTCCTCGACGGACGAAATGAGCCCCGCGCAGATGGCGGGATGGTAATAGAAAATGTTCTCGGTCGCTTTGGCTATCATGTTGCCGTCGGAATCGAAGACCGCGGAGCGCGCAATATCCTCGGGATGCTCGCGGTAATTGCCGTAGAAATAATACTTTCCGGTGACTCTGTCCTTTATGGGGTCAAGATAGGTGCTGCCCTTAACCTCCGGCAGCTCGGGATCGTCTGCGTAGGTCCACGTCCAGTCGTATTCCTCCGGCATGCCGGCGGGAGGAACGTCGGTGACGCTCCCCTCCGAGAGATCAAGATAGAGATTTTTCATGCGGGCGCCGTTCTCCTGATTGTAGGCGTATGCGTATCCTATCCCGTCCTTCGTCCAGTTTATATATGGCCCGCCGCCCTCGAAGCCGCCCCACATTATGGATTCGCCGTAAGCCTCCGTGAAGAGCTCGCGCGCGAAACGGCCGACCACGTCTCCGCTCGCGTCGCGGACGAGAAGCGACCCGTCCTCTCGCGCTGTAGTGAGATACCCGAGCCCGCAGCCCACGAAATATTCGTCTTCGAGCTCAAGCACCCAGCTCAGGTCGGCCGCGGCGACCGTTCGTGTGTATGTGCTTGCTGCCCAGCTGTTGCCGGCTATGCCGTCGGGATCGCCGCGCTCAAGGACGAGAAAGTCGTCGTAGAACGAAATAGAGGAGTATACAGGATCGGTTATGAGCTCGCCTTTGTCGTTCACGAGCCCGTAAAACGGCAGATAGGGCTCGACGTACATCATGGCCATATCGGCGTACTTGCCTATATAGACCAGCAGCGCGCCGTAATCGTCCCTCGCCTGAACAGGCCCGTCGCCGCAGTATCCCGCATGAAGGGTATAGACGGGCGTCGCCGCCTCGTAGGGCTCAAGCTTCGACCAGTCCGTCCAGACGGGGGAGAAGGGCTCCTCCGTGGGCGTCGGGGTCGGCTCCGGAGCGGGCGTCGGCGTCGGAGCAGGCTGCACCGTACAGCCCACGAGCGTCAGCAGAGCCGCGATAAGAATAAGAGCAAAAAGTTTTTTCAATGCGATCACCTCGGTATGACAGAATGATCGGTTTTAATCTGAATTGGTCCGAATCGGATAGCGGAAAACGAGCTCCCCGCCGTCTATCCTGCGGTAGCACCAGCAGTCGTTTTCTGTCGAGGAGACGAGCCCGGCGCGGATAAAAGGATAGTCGCCGCTGCCGAGAAGTCTGCCCTCGGCATCGTAAACGACCGGGACAGCCTCATCCTGAGGTTTTTCACGGTAGTAGCCGCAGAAATAGTACTCTCCGGTCACTCCGTCCTTGATGCAGCTGTTGAAACGAAAGCCCGGAACGGAGGGCGGATCCGGCCAATCCTCGGATTGCGGAGCGTTCGCATAGTGCTCCTCCGTCACTCCTTCGGGCATCGTATCTGATACGCTGCCGTCGCCGAGGTCGAGATAGAGCATAGTTTGGGCGCCGCTGCCGGGATTGGTTTTTGATGCGCGGCCAAGTCCGTCTTCTGCCCAGCGGATATGCGGACCGCCGTCATCACTGCCCCACGTTATTTCTTCGCCGAACGCTTCCGTAAATAGAGAGCCGTCAAAACGGGCGGCGATCTCTCCTTCGGCATTGCGTACTATCAGCGTCCCATCAGGTGAGGCCGTAGTAAGCCGTCCGTAGCGGGCATCGACGTAGAATTCGTCTTCGAGCTCGATCGCCCAGCTTCCGTCCGGAGCGATGATCGTGCGGGAGGAGGCTCCGAAGACGTCTGGTTCGGCGAGCCCGTACGGGTCGGCGCGGTAGAGAACGATGAAATCATCGAACATGTTCAGGCGGGCGTAA
>JAEFAK010000154.1 GCA_016287555.1 Oscillospiraceae bacterium | reverse complement strand
AGGGACGGCCTCGACCTGCGCCGCATGTTCATAACCCACTCCGGCATCGAGCCGGAGATCATTGAGGATTCCAAGAAGCTCGTCGCGAGCATCGCGCCCTTCGAGGAGATCCTCGTCACGCGCGCCGGCTGCACGGTCTCCAACCACTGCGGCCCCCGCACGATAGGCGTGCTGTTCTATACCAAGTAACATTCGGGAGGAATGAAAATGAACGCTTCCTGCAGCTGCGAGCAAAGCTATATAGTCCGCAACGAACACATCAACGGCGGCGGGCGCCTCTTCGGCGGCCAGCTCCTGATGTGGATAGACGACATCGCCGGCGTGACCGCGAGAAGGTACAGCGGGAAGAACATCACGACGGCCTGCATCGACAATCTGGACTTTCTTGCCGGCGCGTACCTGAACGAGACCATAGTCCTCAACGCCGCCATTACCTACGTCGGCCGGACCTCCATGGAGGTCACCGTCAAGACCTACTGCGAGACGCTCGACGGCGAGCGGACGCTCATCAACGTCGCCCATCTCGTCGAGGTCGCGCTCAATAAGGACGGCAAGGCCTGCACCGTCCCGCCCTTCGAGCCGCAGACGGACGAGGAGAAGGCCGAATGGGAGGCCGGGCGTCAGCGCCACGAGGCACGCAAGCACCGCCTCAGCGAATGATCCGCATAAAGAAAGAGCCGGAACGCTTCGTTCCGGCTCTTTTTTCATTCTTTGATCACTTGAGATAGAGGTCGATGATGTCCTGCGCGGCCTTCGCGTCTTCCGCGACGCAGTAGATGATATAGTCGCCCTTCGTCGTGAGTATAGCGTTCTCGATCTTCGGCACTTCGGAGGGGACGTAGCCCGCGAAGCTCGTCTTCTGGAAGGCGATATGGTCCTTGAGCGCCTTCTCTATCCTGCCGAGCGAGGCGGCGTCCTTCGCCTTGATAAGCGCGTATTCCTCGGCGGTCGCGCCGCTGGAAAAACGCATGACGGCCTTCTCGCAGTCGGCCTCGTCTATGGTCAGTATCATGCAGCCGATGTCCGCTTCGACGGGCTCGAGCGCCTCAAGAAACGGCGATTTTTCCGCAAGCGCCGCATCGAGGGAGTCGAGGTCGATATCCTTTACTTCAGCCTTGCCGCAGGCGGAGAAGAGCGCCGCTATGAGCAGCAGCGCGGCTATGAGCGCGAGGGTCCTTTTCATGCCGGTGGCCTCCTTAATCAAGTGTCGTTCCCGCTTCCGCAGCCGGGTCGGGCTCGGTCGGACGGGGAACGACCGTGTGCGTCTTGAGATAGTCGAGCCAGAGCCCGACGTAGTATTTGCCGAAATGCACGCCGTCGGAGGCGGCGTCGGCGGGCAGATCGCCCTCCGGGTCGGCGACGGCCTCATAGGTGTTTATGAAGTGGCAGCCCTTTTCCTCGCAGATGAGCTGGAGCTTCTCGTTGAAGGCACGGATGCGGTAATTGGCAAAAACGCTCTCGTCGTCGTTTTTCGCCTTGGTTACGGGCATTATCGCCTGAACGTATATCTCGGCGTTCGGCTGGCGCATGCGGACCGAGTCCACGACCTGCCCGTAAGAGTTGTAGTAGTTCTCGTAGGGGATGCCGATCTCGTTGATGCCAAGCATTATGTAAACCTTGGCATAAGGCCTGCGCTTCAGGGCGTCCATTATGGTGATGTAGTTGCCGTCGCCCGCCGAGATGACCTCCTCGGAGTAGATGTTGCCGACGCTTATCGAGCGCCCGGCCAGGTAGGCCGGCGTGCGCAGCTCGCTGTATATCTGGAAGCCCTGCGTGCGCGAATTGCCGATGAAGACCGTATCGGAGAAGAACTCGTCGTCGACGGCCTCGCTCTCGGGGACGGGCTGCCCGCAGGCATAGTCGAGCAGGGGATCGCCGAGCCCGGTCACATAGTCATATTCAGGCTCCGGCGTGGGCGTCGGAGTCGGTTCCGGCGTCGGGGTCGGGGTAGGCGTGGGCGTCGGAGTCGGCGTGGGCGCGGGAGTCGGGGTCGGAGTCGGGAGAGGCTCCGGCGTCGCCGTGGGGGGCGGCTCCGGCGTGATGACTTCGTCGGGCGCTGCCTGCACGCGGCTGGAGAAGAACCATCCGCTCAGAATGAATACCGCTATCAGAAGCACGGCCGGAACGAGCCGCGCGAAAACGTTCCTTCGGGTCAAAATGTGGGCCCCCAACTGATTATGTCAACTTAATGTCGGCGGCGGGCTGAAAACCTGCTCCGGCGAGCTGCTATTTAATAGTATCAAAACCCTGCGGGGTATGCAACAGAAAAAATCGGAAAAAGACGAAAAAAACATAAAGCGCGGGAAACGCGGCGCAGCGCTTGACAAAGTCATGCGCTTATGCTATTTTTAGGGTGTCTTCAGGGCGGGGCGAAATTCCCCACCGGCGGTAAAAGTCCGCGACTCGCGCTCTGCGCGACTGAACCGGTGAAACTCCGGTACCGACAGTTAAAGTCTGGATGGAAGAAGACGTGCCGCGCTTTTTCTGCGCGGCGCCTCCGCCCGAGATCATTATGGTCCGGGCGTTTTTTCGTGCCCGGGGAAAGGGAAGGAAACCAATGCAGAAGAAGAAATTCGGAACAAGGCAGCTTACCGTCATGGCCATGATGACGGCCATCGCGTTCGTCGTGACGCTCATCTGCCACTACGTCATGCCGCCCATCGTCGAGCAGCCGCCGCTCAAGCTCGACCTGAAGGACTCGATCGTCGTCATGGCGGGCTTCATGCTCGGGCCGCTCCCCGCGCTGTGCATAACGGTCGTCGTCTCGGTCATCGAGATGCTGACCATCAGCTCCACGGGCCCCATCGGCCTGCTGATGAACGTCATCTCGACCTGCGCCTTCGCCTGCGTCGCCTCCTTCGTATATAAGAAGGTGCATAATAAAAACGGCGCAGTTATCGCGCTCATCATAGGCGTCGTGGCGATGGTAGTCGCGATGCTGCTGTGGAACTACATAGCGACGCCGATGTATACCGGCGCGCCGCGCGCGGTCGTTGCGAAGATGCTGCCGACGGTGTTCCTGCCGTTCAACGCGATAAAGGGCGGGATAAACATGGCAGTCACGCTGCTGATATATAAGCCGCTGTCTCTGGCGCTGAAAAAGTCCAATCTGCTGCCCTCCGGCGCCGCGGCTCCCGCGGGCGGAAAGCGGAAGCTCAGCGTCGGCATCTATATCCTCGGCATAGTCCTGCTGGTCAGCTGCGTGCTGTTCGCTCTTGCGCTGGCGAAGGTCATCTGACCGCATCCGGAAAAGCAAAATCTCCGAAACGGGCCCGTTTCGGAGATTTTTTTCGCCGTCAGCCGGGGAGATTGTCTGTCCCCGCGGGCGTCGGGACGTCGGTGGGCGTGGCGGAGCCGCCGGGCATGGTCGGAGAGGGCGCCATGGTCGGGGTCGGATCCATGGTCGGCGAAGTCGTGACGTTCGGCGTCAAGACCGGGGAGGCCGTGACCCTGGTTGTCGGCGTGGCCTTGGGCGTGGGGGAGGGCTCCGGCTTGGCCGTGCAGGCCGTGAACATCGCCGCGGCGAGAAGTGCCGCAAGCACCGATGCGATCGTTTTTCTCATTTCGAGCTTCATTCCTTTCGCTGATTACGACGCTGCTATTATTGCGCCGTGCGAAAGTTTTATGCGCCCTGCGCGCACGAGGAAGACTTTTCAAGTCAAATTCGAAAAAAAGCTTTACAAAATGAGAATCCATGTTATACTAATTAGGCGCCGTTTCCGGCGGCGCGTCATATGGGGGCGTAGCTCAGTTGGGAGAGCGTACGGTTCGCATCCGTAAGGTCAAGGGTTCGAATCCCTCCGTCTCCACCAAAAAAGCACGGTAATTTTGATAGAATTGCCGTGCTTTGTTTTTTATTTTATAATGACAGAGCAGAAGGCCGAAGGCCTGTCTGCGCTGCCGGATGATAATTGGAAAACAAAAGGGCAAACGGGAATGTTGTGAGGATAACCAAGTGGAGATTGCCGATAAAATTATAAGCTACCTGAAAGAGACATATCAACCAGATGCCATTATTGTTTACGGTTCATTTTCTGATGGGAGTGCGAACAAAAACAGTGATTTCGACGCGCTTGTTATAGCAAGTCACAGCAAAGAACATGATTCGTCTGTCATAGACGGTACTATTCTTGATGTATTTATATATCCTGTGGATACGTTTCTGTCAGAATATGATCCAGAAGAATTCGTCCAGGTCTGGGACGGAACAATCATTCTGGATAAAAAAAGTATTGCTAAACACTTGCAAAAAAGGGTTCTTGAATACATCGAGCGCACACCTCAAAAAACGGATGATGAGATCCTTCAGGAGCTTGACTGGTGTGAAAAAATGGTTTCCCGGACATTGCGTGAAGATGCCGAAGGATACTATCGCTGGCATTGGCTATTGTTCGACAGCCTTGAAATCTATTGTGATATCAAGCATCTGCATTATTATGGACCGAAAAAAGCTTTGCGACAAATGGAACGCCATGATGCAGAAGCGTTCCGGCTTTATTCCCGTGCATTGAAGGAGCTCGACCGCAGATTGCTTTCAGAATGGATCGGATATCTCAGGAGCGTGTTCTCTGCTGCATGATTTCCCGTTTTGCCAATGTACCCCTATCGTTCAAAATGCACCCCCTTTGCCATTTGCACCCCCCTAAAT
>JAEFAK010000153.1 GCA_016287555.1 Oscillospiraceae bacterium | reverse complement strand
TCGCAATGGACGCGTTCGCCGCCTCGATGTGCAAGGGGCTCGCGATGAAGAAGCTGAACGTCCGCCGCGGCCTCGTCATAGCGCTGTTTTTCGGCGTTTTTCAGGGCGTCATGCCCGTCATAGGCTGGCTGCTCGGACGGCAGTTCGAAAAGTACATAACGGCGTTCGACCACTGGATCGCCTTCGGGCTGCTCGCGTTCCTCGGCGCGAAGATGCTGTGGGACGTCTTCCGCGGCGACAAGGACGAGGCCGGAGAGGATAAGCTCGATATCCGCGAGATGCTGCTGCTCTCCGTCGCGACGAGCATAGACGCGCTGGCAGTCGGCATCACGCTCGCCTTTCTCTCGGTCAGGATAGTCCCCGCGGCGTCGATAATAGCCGCCGTGACCTTCGTCATCTGCTTTGCAGGCGTCGTGATCGGCAACAGCTTCGGCGTCCGCTTCAAGGCGCGGGCGCAGATAGCGGGAGGCGTCGTGCTCATCCTCATAGGCGTCAAGATCCTGCTGGAGCACCTCGGCGTCATCAATTTCTGAACAGGATAAAAGAGGCTCTCTTGTGTGAGAGCCTCTTTTCACTTTCCCGCGCGGCGTTTTCCTGCCGTTTCTGATAAAAAAAGGCAAAAAAGGCGCTTAAAAGCGAATATAAATATTGACTTTTTGTGAACAAAATCGCATAATAGTGTTAATGTTATAGCAGATATAATTATAAAGTTTCTGTTATAACAAAAAGTTTAAGGCGCGGGCGAGAGAACGTTCCATTCCCGTCCGCGGCTTTTGGCCCTTGCATCCCCCCGCAACAAATCTAAAAAGGAGAAAGGTTTTTATGGAACAAAAAGCTCGTCTCGGCTTCGGCGGACGCGGCTGGCTGCTGATGATCTATCAGATCCTCGCTTACGCCGGCTACACTGCGTTTACCAACTTCCCGCAGAACATACTCAACTCGTTCTACGGCGGCACGCAGCGTCTGACCCTGCTCAACCTCATCGGTTCCCTTATCGGCTACCTGATCACGTACTTTATCGTTGCCCCGCGCATCGGCAAGATAAAGAACGTCAAGGCCACGGGTATCTACATCGGCATCATCGCGCTCATCTTCTGCGCGCTGATCTGCATCGTGCCGCCCTCTCAGCCTGTGATCTGGGCCATCTGCTTCGTCTGCGTGCTTATCCTTACCCAGCTGTGGGGCTGCTTCTTCGTAACGCTCCTCATCGGCAACTGGTTCCCGCGCAGAAAGGGTACCGTCATGGGTATCGTCACGATGGCGTTCCCCATCGTCACCGGTATCTGCCTCGGTATCTTCGCCAGCCTCTTCTTCGGTGACTTCGGCGATAAGATGGGCGCCACCGTCGGTGCTCTCATGGCCTCCGGCCAGTACACCGATCCCGCCGTCGCGGCCGCTGTCGCTACCGACAAGGTCGTCACCGGCAAGGCTATCCTCCTCTTTGCTCCGTATTGGATCATCATGGTCGTCGGCATGATCATCGCCGCCATCTTCCTCAAGGACTTCCCCGAGCAGTGCGGCGCCTATCGCGACAACGACCGTACCTTCACCCCCGAGATGGCCAACCAGATGCTCGTCGAAGAGCTCAAGGCCCGCGAAAAGTCCGTTTGGAAGCGCTCCAAGATCTGGGGCTGCAAGGACTGGTGGCTCCAGGCTATCCCGACCTCGCTGCTTCTGGCCTGCGCCATGGCGTTCATGGTCCAGATCATGCCTGTTCTCAATGAGCATACCGAGGAGCTTTCCGTTCTCGCCGTTCCCGGCTTCGCTCTGATGGCCGACGGCTCCACCGCCGTCCTCTTCGGTCTGGCGATCTTCGCCTGCTTCGGCAGCTGGCTGCTCGGCGTCATCGACACCAAGTACGGCGTCCGTACCGCGGTGTTCATCACCTCGATCCTCATGCTCATCGCCGGCATCCTCGGCCTGTTCGATGCTCTTTGGACCACCGTCGCCGCCACCTGGCTGCTCGGCCTGTTCATGGGCGCGTCCTCGAACTTCGGCCTCAGCTCCATCGTCCGCTACTGGCGTCATGAGGACTTCCCCTCCGTCTATTCCGGCGCTCCCCCGCTCGGCACCGTCATCGGCGCCGGTATGCCGTTCGTCGTCGCCTCCATCGCTGCCAACATGGGCGGCTACAAGGCTGCGTTCGGCTTCGTCGGCATCATGGCTATCGTTTGCATCATCTGCAACCGTCTCTTCAATCCGCGCGGCATCATCAAGTATGACAACAAGCTCAGAGAGGCCGCCGGCCTGCCTCTGGATGACGAGCTCGAGCAGCGTCTCATCCGCGAGGGCCACATCAAGAAGTAATCGAATACTTCGCAATAAAAAAGCGGTATGGCATCTGCCATACCGCTTTTTTCATGTCCTTCAGAGCCTTGCGACCGCGCGGGCGAGTCCCTCCGCGTCGGAGAGCGTATTGAAGACGGAAAAGCTCGCGCGGACTGTCCCCTCCGTGCCCGCGCTTTCGTGCGCGAGCGGAGCGCAGTGCAGGCCGCCCCTGACGGCGACGCCCGCCTCGCCGAGCCGCAGGGCGGCGGTCTGGCTGTCCATGCCCTCGATCTCAAAGGACAGAACGCCGGTCTGCGCATCCGGATCGTCCGAGATAAAGCAGCGCGCTCTCCCCGTTCTTTCCAGCAGACGGGCCGCTTCGCGGGCGAGCCCGCGCTCATGGGCGAGGATAGCCTCCGTCCCGCGCGAAGCGACGAAGCGCATGCCCTCGGCGAGACCTGCTATGCCGGGGACGTTGTGCGTGCCCGCCTCGAGCGCGTCAGGCAGGAAGTCCGGCATTTCGCGCGAGAGCGAGACGCTCCCCGTCCCGCCCGCAAGGAGCGGGCGTATCGGCGCATTTTCTCCGACGAGCAGCAGCCCCGTTCCCTGCGGGCCGAGGAGCGATTTATGCCCCGGCATGGCGATGAAGTCCGCGCCGACGCCCTGCAGGTCGATGGGCAGGACGCCCGCGGACTGCGAGGCGTCCACGACGAGCGGGATCCCGCGCGCGCGGCATATCTCGCCTATCTCCTCTACCGGCAGGATGAAGCCGAAGACGTTCGAGACGTGGCAGACTGCGGCTCTCGCTGTATCGGGCGTCAGCGCGCGCTCGAAGGCGCGCAGATTCGCCTCCCGGTCAAAGAGCGGCCCGGCGGCGGGAACTATCTCCGCCCCCGCCGCTGCGAGCGGACGGACGACGCTGTTATGCTCCCAGCCGGAGACGACGGCGCGCTTTCCCTTGAGGTCAAAGCTGCGCAGGGCGATATTGAGCGCGTGGGTCGCGTTGCAGGTGAAGACGACGCGCTCCGGGCCGCCGGCATTGAAAAGCGAATCGGCGATCTCGCGCGCCTCGAATACGGTCTCAGCCGCGAGTGCTCCGGGTCGGTGCGCTCCCCTTCCGACGGAGGCGGCTTCACGCATCGCGCGGGCGACTGCTGCGCCGACGGAGTATGGCTTTGTGAGCGTCGTAGCGGCGTTGTCGAGCCAGATCATCCCGGGACCTCGGAATAATGCCCGCTGCGGTCCGTCATATATATCTTCCCCGACGGCACACCCGCGCTCTTGAGCGCGACGAGGGCCGCCGGCAGGTTTTTTTCGGCTATCCTGACGGCATAGGCGCAGCCCTCGCCGCTCACCTCCGCGGGCGGGCGGGACACGGACGCGGCTATCCCCGAGCGTTCGAGGACGCGCGCGGCCTTCTGCGCATAGGTCAGGGACCGGCACATGATAAAATAGTTAAGCATACTCACACCTCGGGTCATCTTATGCCGAAACGGCGCGGACGGTGAGCCCCTTGCGCCGGCGCGGAAAGCATGCTATACTGTCTTTATCCGAAAAGAAAGGAACGTCCTCCGGACGCGGCGGCCTGCGATGAAGATCGGTTGATCTGTTTCAGCGAAGAAAAGCGATTCTGCCCTGCCTCAGGCGGGGCGAGCTTTGCGTGCGCTGAAGCGGGTCGTCCGTGATGTCGGCGCCGCCTGCCTTGATATTACGGAGCCTGCCCGCAGCGCGCGGACAGGCTCTTATTATTTCATCTTGCGGAGGACATGATATGCTTCAGATAAAGGATCTGACGATCACCCATAAAAAGGACCTGCACACGCTCGTCAGCGGCTTCGACCTCGTCCTGAACGAGGGCGACCGCGCCGTCGTCGTCGGCGAGGAGGGCAACGGCAAGTCCACCCTGCTCAAATGGATATATGACCCGCGCCTCATCGAGCCCTACGCCGAGGCCGAGGGTGAGCGCGTCACGCAAGGGGAAAAGCTCGCCTATCTGCCGCAGGAGCTGCCGGAGGCCGACAGAGATCTGAGCGCCTTTGAATTCGTCAGCGCGGCCTGCGGCGGCTTTTCCCCGAGGGACGCGGCGAAGCTGGCCGCGCAGCTCGGCATACCGGAGGAGCTTTTTTACTCCGAGCGGCCGATGCGCTCGTTTTCCGGCGGCGAAAAGGTCAAGCTCCGGACGGCGGCTCTGCTGCTCGGCGAGCCGGATATCCTGCTGCTCGACGAGCCCTCCAACGACGTCGACCTTGAGACGCTCGAATGGATGGAGGGCGTCATCCTCGGGGCGGGAAAGAGCGTGCTCTATATATCCCATGACGAGACGCTCATCGAGCGGACGGCAAACCGGGTCATTCTGCTGGAGCAGCTTCGCAGAAAGACCGTGCCCCGCCACACTGTCGCTAACATGCCGTTCAGGCAGTTCATGGCCGAGCGCGA
>JAEFAK010000152.1 GCA_016287555.1 Oscillospiraceae bacterium | reverse complement strand
CATAACAACACCCCCTGATGTAGTTCTATTTTCCTACATCAGGGGGTGCTTTGTCTATTGTCCGTTTTTACTGGACCTGTTCATTAAGCCTGCAGGGCGTTTGTTATGCCTTTTTCAAAATACCAGACCCACGAGGTCGAGGACTATGCCTATGACGACGGCGGCTATGTAGAGCGTTATGAGCAGGACGAAGTTGTCCTTCATCGGGCGGTTGACCCGGAACAGCACCAGCAGGCCGACGCCGGAGCCCGCGAGCAGCCCCGCGAGCATCGCGCCCGTCGTCATCGCGCCCTCAAGAAAGAGCTCGGTTATGATGACGGAGGCGGCGCAGTTCGGAATGAGGCCGACGAGACCGGCTATTATCGGGCCGATGACGGGCTTGTTGAGGATCAGGCCGCGCAGGACGTCCTCGCCGATGAAGTGGATGATCGTATTCAGGACGAGAGTTATGACGAGGATGAAAAGCGCTATCGAGAAGGTGTGCTTGAGCGTGCTCTTGAGTACGCCGCCCTCCTCCTCGTCGCAGCCGCAGTGCGTCGTCTCGCAGACGGCGTGGAGGTCGACGTCGCCCTCCTTGATCTTCATCAGGCGCCTCGCGAGGTCGAACAGCATGCCGACGGCGACGCCCGCGATGAGCTTGACGGCGAGGATCTTCAGGATGAGCGGGGCCGGCGCCGCCTCGGAGATCATGATGGGGAGCATTTCGTCCGAAGTCGCGAGAAAGATGGCAAGCAGCGTGCCTCCCGTGACGAGCCTGTCCGCATAGAGGTTGGAAATGACGGTCGAAAAGCCGCACTGGGGCACGAGGCCGAGAACGCCGCCTATGCAGGGGCCGAAGCGGCCGGCCTTCGCCACGAGCGCCGCGGCCTTGTCCATGGCCTTGTGCTCGATTATCTCCAGCACGAGATAGGTCAGGAAGAGATACGGCAGCAGCTTGAGGACGTCCAGAAGTGAATCAAGAATGAAATCGGGCATTGTATCCTCCGAAAAGGGTCAGAACATGAGAAACACTTAACTAAATAATTATACAACCGAATAGGCTCCTCTTGCAAGAAAAAAGTGAAATGACCGCCCGCACCCGCATAGAATTATATAAAACGCAAAAAGGAGGTGGCGGCTGATGCAGCCGTGCAGAATAGGGGACCTGCGCTGCAGGGAGGTCATCAACGTAGCCGACGGGAGGCGGCTCGGCTTCGTCGACGACGTCCTGCTCGACGTGCGCGAGGGGCGCGTCCTCGCCATAACGGTGCAGGGCAGGGCGAAGCTTCTCGGCGTCGTCGGCAGGGAGGAGGACTACGTGCTCCCATGGGAGAGCATAAGCCGGATGGGCGACGATATCATCCTCGTCGACGTCAAGGGCGAATATCAGCGGCTGAAACGGCAAAAAAGCCTTTAAAAAGGGCAAAATAAAAGAAAAATCCCCTTGCTTTTTTGCCTTTCGTATGCTACTATATTTCGGCATTACACACACCCCTGACGCCGGACCGCGTGCCCGAAAGGGTGGGGCCGGCGGACGACGGGCGTGGAGGTAATAACAAAAAAGGAGGAAAAAACCCATGGCAGTAGTATCTATGAAGCAGCTCCTCGAGGCGGGCGTCCACTGTGGTCACCAGACCCGCCGCTGGAACCCCAAAATGGCTCCGTATATCTATATGGAGCGCAACGGCATCTATATCATCGACCTTCAGAAGACGGTCAAGAAGCTGGAAGAGGCCTATGCCTTCGTCCGCGAGCTCGCCGAAAACGGCCAGACCCTTCTCTTCGTCGGAACGAAGAAGCAGGCTCAGGACGCCGTCAAGGAAGAGGCTGAGCGCGTCGGCATGTACTATGTCAATGCCCGCTGGCTCGGCGGCATGCTCACCAACTTCAAGACCATGCGCACCCGTATCGACAGGCTCGCCCAGCTCCGCAAGATGCAGGAGGACGGCACCTTCGATATGCTTCCCAAGAAGGAAGTCATCAAGCTCACCGGCGAGATCGACAAGCTCGAGAAGTACCTTGGCGGCGTCAAGGAGATGAAGCGTCTTCCCGGCGCTCTGTTCATCATCGACCCGCGCAAGGAGCGCAACGCCATCGCCGAGGCCCGCAAGCTCCATATCCCCATCGTCGCCATCGTTGACACCAACTGCGATCCCGACGAGGTCGACTACGTCATCCCCGGCAACGACGACGCCATCCGCGCCATCCGCCTGATCTCCGCGACCATGGCCAACGCCATCCAGGAAGGCCGTCAGGGAGTCGACGAGGGCGCCGAGGAAGCCCCCGCGGCCGAAGAGCCTGCCGCCGACGCCGAGTAAGACGCGGTACGAAAGATTAAGAAAGGAAGTTATATAGATGGCTTATACAGCAGCTGACGTTAAGAACCTGCGCGAAATGACCGGCGTGGGTATGATGGATTGCAAGAAGGCCCTCGAGGCCTCCGACGGCGATATGGACAAGGCCGTCGAGTATCTCCGCGAGAAGGGCCTTGCCGCCGCCCAGAAGAAGGCCGGCCGCATCGCCGCCGAGGGCATGGCTTATGCCGCCGTTATCGACGGTATCGGCGTCGTCGTCGAGGTCAACGCCGAGAGCGACTTCGTCGCCAAGAACGAGCTTTTCGTCGACTACGTCAAGAACATCGCCGAGGTCGTCGCGAAGAAGAACCCCGCCGATCTGGACGCCCTGTATGCCGAGCAGTATCCCGGCGAGAACAAGACCGTCCTCGAGATGCAGAACGACCGCGTTCTCGTCATCGGCGAGAATATCAAGGTCCGCCGCTTCGCCCGCTATGACACGGGCCTGAACGTCGCCTACGTCCACATGGGCGGCAAGATCGGCGTCATCGTCAATATGGAGGTCGCCGCCGGCGCCGAGTCCAAGCCCGAAGTCATCGAGCTCGGCAAGGACGTCGCCATGCAGGTCGCGGCCCTCAATCCTACCTTCCTCGACAAGAGCGAGGTCTCTCAGGAGTTCATCGAGAACGAGAAGAAGATCCGCCTCGTCCAGGCCAAGGAAGATCCGAAGAACGCCAACAAGCCCGATGAGATCATCGAGAAGATCATCATGGGCGGCCTGAACAAGTTCTATAAGGAGATCTGCCTGCTCCAGCAGCCCTACGTCAAGGACGACAAGGTCTCCGTCGAGCAGCACGTCGCCGCCGTTGCCAAGGCTGTCGGCGCCGCGATCACCGTCAAGGGCTACACCCGCTTCGAAAAGGGCGAGGGCATCGAGAAGAAGGAATCCAATCTCGCCGAAGAAGTCGCCGCGATGGTCAAGTAAGATACCCTCAAAAAGTAAAAAAAGCAGCATGACGATGTCATGCTGCTTTTTATTATTTGTCCGTTCAGCGGTCGATGAGCGAAGCGCCCGTCATCTCCTCGGGCTTGGCCAGCCCCAGCAGGTCGAGTATCGTCGGGGCTATGTCCGCGAGCCTGCCGTTATGCAGGCTGACGTCCGCGCCGGAGATGATGAAGGGGACGGGGTTGGTCGTGTGGGCCGTGTGCGGGTTGCCGTTTTCGTCGAGCATCTCGTCGGCGTTGCCGTGGTCGGCCGTGACGATGCATATCCCGCCGGCGTTTTCCGTCGCGCGGGCTATCGAGCCTACGCATTCGTCGACGACCTCGACGGCCTCGACGACGGCGGGGATGTTCCCCGTATGCCCGACCATGTCGCAGTTGGCGAGATTTACGACGATGAGGTCGAATACGCCCGCGGCTATGGAGTCGCATGCCGCTCGCGTGACCTGCCTCGCGCTCATCTCGGGGACGAGGTCGTAGGTCGGGTACTCGCGCGGGGAGGGGATGAGTATGCGCTTTTCGCCGGGGAAGGGCTCCTCGCGCCCGCCGTTGAGGAAGAACGTGACGTGGGCGTATTTTTCCGTCTCGGCAATGTGCATCTGGGTCATGCCGAGCGAGGAGATATACTCGCCGATCGTGTTCTTGACGACCTCGGGCGGGAAGGCGACGGTGACGTTCTTGATGTCCGCGTCATACTCCGTCGCGCAGACGAAGCTGACGGGGAAGTAGTCCCGCTTGAAGCCGTCGAATCCGGGCTCGGCGAAGGCTCTCGTGAGCTCGCGCGCCCTGTCGGGCCGGAAGTTGATGAAGAATATCGTGTCGCCGGGCTTCACGAGCCCGCCTCTGTCGCATACGACGGGGACGATGAATTCGTCCGTCTTGCCCGCCGCGTAGGATTCGCGCACCGCGTGCAGCGGATCGGGATCGAACGGCGCCTCGCCGAGCACCATCGCGTCGTAGGCGGTCTTGACCCTCTCCCAGCGCTTGTCGCGGTCCATGCCGTAAAAGCGCCCGCCGAGCGTCGCTATCTTTCCGACGCCGAGCTCGGCCAGCTTGTCGAGCGTCTGCGCGATAAATCCCTCGCCGGAGGTCGGCGGGCTGTCGCGCCCGTCCATGAAGCAGTGCAGGTAAACGTTTTTGACGCCCTTGTCTCTGAGCAGCTTCAGCATCGCCCAGAGATGGGAAAGACTGCTGTGCACGCCCTCGTCCGAGAGCAGGATGAGCAGGTGCGCCGCGGCGTCCGTCCCGGCGAGCGCTTCCGCAGCCTCAACGTAGGCGGGGTTTTCAAAATAGCTGCCGTCGGCTATGGCGTTATTGATGCGCAGCAGGCTCTGATAGACGACGCGGCCCGCGCCGATGTTGGTATGGCCGACCTCGCTGTTGCCCATGGTCCCCGCGGGGAGACCGACGTCCTCTCCGGAGGCCTGGAGCAGGCAGCTCGGGCAGGAGAACAGCAGCGTATT
>JAEFAK010000007.1 GCA_016287555.1 Oscillospiraceae bacterium | reverse complement strand
AATGACGCTTCTCATTTTCCTTTTCTCCGAGACTATCCCGAAGAGCATCGCACGCGCCAACGCCGACGCCTACGCGGCCGCGGTCTCGCTGCCGGTCATGATCCTGATGTACGTCCTGACGCCGCTCAACCTTCTTTTCCGCGGCATCGGCGGCCTCATAAAGCTTATCTTCCCGAAAAAGGAAGACGTCCCCAGCTTCACCGAGGACGAGTTTTCGACCATAGTCGAAAACGTCCGCGACGAAGGGCTCATAGAGCCGGAGGAAAGCGAGCTCATCAAATCGGCGATCGAGTTTTCCGATACCGAGGTGCGCGAGGTCATGCACCCTCTCTCGGAAATGGTCGCGATCGATATCAAGGCCCCGGAGGCCGAGGTCGAGCGCGTCATACTCGAGCAGAAGTATTCGCGTCTGCCCGTATACGCGGGCTCGCGCGAGAGGATAATAGGCGTCCTCTGCGTCAAGGACTGCCTTCCCAAATACATCCGCGGGGCTAAGGTCGATACGGGCAGGCTCATGAAACTTCCCTATCTCATTTCTCCGGATGCAAAGATAGATCAGGTCTTCGAGGGCCTCGGAAGAAGGCGCACGCATTTCGCCGTAGTCACCGACGAGAACGGCTGCGCGACGGGCTTCATCACGATGGAGGACATCATGGAGGAGCTTGTCGGGGAGATATACGATGAGGACGACGTCGTTCGTCCGGCGATAAACGAGGCGGCGCAATGAAAACTGCCCTGCTGATACTTCTCCTCGTCTTCCTCGTCGCGGCTTCCGCTTTCTTCTCATCCTCCGAGATCATATACGCCACGGCGAACAAGATACGCCTGCAGAAGCGGGCGGAAGGCGGCTCGAAGCGCGCCGCGCTCGCCGTCAGGATCTCCGACGACTACCCCAATTTCCTCTCGACCGTCCTCGTCGGGAACAACCTCGTAAACATAGCTTTCTCCTCCGCAGTCGCCGTTTTGGGTCTCATGCTCTGGGGCATGAGCGAGGGCGTTGCGTCTCTCGCGGCAACGGCGATACTGCTCGTTCTCGGCGAGATAATCCCGAAGCTTATCGGTACTTACAGGGCCGACGCGCTCATAGTCCCCTATGCGAGGCCCATTCGCCTCTGCAGGATAATCTTCTTCCCCGTCGTCTTCGTCGTGACGAAGCTCGTGGGCGCTCTCTCCGTCATATGGACGCCGAAGGACCCCGAGCCCGAGGTCACCGACGACGAGCTCGTCACGATACTCGAAAGCATCGAGGACGAGGGCGTCTTTACGGAGAAGGAGGGCGAGCTCATCCGCTCCGCCATTGAGTTTTCCGATCTCACGGCGCAGGATATCTTCATACCGCGCGTGGATATGTATGCATGGGACGCGGACGACGACATCGACGAGCTGCTTAAAAACGACGATTATCTGAGCTTCTCGCGCCTTCCCGTATACAGAGAGAGCATCGACAACATCATCGGCATACTCTCTACCAAAAAGCTCATCAAGACCATCCTCACCTCCGGAAAAGAGGGCTTTGACATCGGATCCGTCCTCACTCCGGCGGTATTCGTCCATAAGACGCGCAACATCTCCTCGATCCTCCTCGAATTCAAGACAAGACGCAGCCAGATGGCCGTCGTCGTCGACGAATTCGGCGGGACGATGGGCATACTTACGCTCGAGGACATACTCGAGGAAATATTCGGCGACATCTTCGATGAGAGCGACGAGGTCGAAAAGGATATAGAAGCCGTCGGCGACGACACTTATCTCGTCGATGCGACCGTCGGCATCGAAGAGTTCTTCGGATCGATAGGCTACACCCCGTCCGAGGATTTCGACAGCGAATACACCACCATGGGCGGCTGGGCCGTCGAGATGCTCGACAAGTTCCCCGAAGCCGGCGATACGTTCACCTACGACGTCTTTGAGGTCACGGTGACGAAGGCCTCCGGAATGAGGGTCGAGCAGCTCAAGATAAAGGTTGAAAAAACTCCCGAGGATACGGATGAATGACTATGTTTGACCCGACAATACTCAGCAGGATAACGCTCGTTACGGGCCACTACGGCTGCGGAAAGACAAATCTCTCGCTCAACCTCGCGCTCGACTTCGCGCGCAGGGGCGAGAGATGCGCCGTCGTTGACCTTGACATAGTCAACCCGTATTTCCGTTCCTCCGACTATGACGAGCTGCTCGAAGCCGGCGGCATCCGGCTCATTGCCCCGAGATATGCGCGCTCCGCGCTGGACGTGCCCTCCCTTCCCGCCGAGATATACTCCGTCTTCGACAGCATCGACGGCAGAGTGGTCATCGACGTGGGCGGCGACGACGCCGGCGCGACGGCGCTCGGCCGATATGCCTCGAAGTTTGCCGGGCTCGACTACACGATGCTCTACGTCGTCAACAGGTTCCGCCCGCTGACCGCGGAGAGCGGCGAGGCGGCGGAGCTTCTCGGAGAGATAGAGACCGCCTCCCGCCTGAAGGCGACCGCCGTCGTCAACAACTCGCACCTCATGGGCGGCACGACGGAGGAGACCATACTGAGCTCGATGAAATACGCCTCCGAAACGGCGCGAAAGCTGGGGCTCCCCCTGCTTTTCACGACCGCGCCGCGCGCAGTTGCGGACAAGCTGACCTGTCCGGATATCTATCCGGTGGATATACACGTCAGGACCCCCTGGTCAAATTGAAAGGAAGAAGAATATGGCTAAGATCATCGTAGATGAAAACTACTGCAAGGGCTGCGAGCTCTGCGCCGCCGCCTGCCCGAAGCATCTTATCGCACTCTCGCCCGCAAGGATAAACGCCAAGGGCTATCATCCCGCGGAGCTTACCGATGAAGCCGCCTGCACCGGATGCGCCTCCTGCGCGCAGATGTGCCCTGACGCGGCGATCACGGTATTACGCTGAAGAAAGGATCCGACATAATGGCAGAAAAAGTTCTTATGAAGGGCAACGAAGCTCTCGGCGAGGCCGCGATCTGCGCCGGCTGCCGTCACTTCTTCGGTTACCCCATCACTCCTCAGACCGAGCTCGCCGCCTACATGGCCAAGAAGCTCCCCAAGATCGGCGGCGTGTTCCTTCAGGCCGAGAGCGAGATCGCTTCGATAAACATGGTCCTCGGCGCCTCCGCCGCCGGCATCCGCGCCATGACCTCCACCAGCTCTCCCGGCATCAGCCTCATGAGCGAGGGCATATCCTACATGGCCGGCTGCGACCTGCCCGCCCTGCTCGTCAACGTCCAGCGCGGCGGCCCCGGCCTCGGCGGGATACAGCCCTCCCAGTCGGACTACTTCCAGGCCACGAAGGCCACCGGTCACGGCGACTTCCACCTGATAGTCCTCGCCCCCTCCTCCGTCCAGGAGGTCGTCGACCTCGTCTTCCTCGCCTTCGAGCTCGGCGAGAAGTACCGCATGCCCGCGATGCTCTTCTCCGACGGTATGCTCGGCCAGATGATGGAGCCCGTCGAGCTTCCCGAGCAGGGCAGCTTCGACCCGCCCGAGAGGCCCTGGGCGGTCACCGGCACGAAGAAGCAGCGCAAGCACAATATAGTCAACTCCCTCTACCTCGATCCGGCTCTTCTCGAGAAGACCAACTTCGACCGCTTCGAGCGCTATGAAAAGTGCAAGGCGACCGAGCAGCGCTGGGAGGAGTTCATGACCGAGGACGCGGACATCGTCCTCGTCGCCTACGGCGCATCCTCCCGCATCTGCCGCAGCGCCGTCGTCTCCGCCAGAGCCGAGGGCATCAAGGTCGGTCTTCTCAGGCCCATCACCCTCTGGCCGTTCGTCACCCAGCCGCTCGACAGGCTCAGCAACACCGCCAAGGCGTTCATTTCCGTCGAGATGAGCATGGGCCAGATGGCCGAGGACATCTCCCTTGCAGTCAACGGCAGGAAGCCCGTCCACTTCTACGGCAGGACCGGCGGCATCATCCCCTCGCCCGCCGAGGTCATCGAACAGATCAGGATCGTAAACGGAGGTTTCAAGAAATGAACGTAGTATATGAGCGACCCAAGGCTCTTACGGACGCCCCGTTCAGCTACTGCCCGGGCTGCCCGCACGGCATAGTTACCCGCCTCATAGCCGAGGTCATCGACGAGCTCGGAATCGAGGGCGATACGATAGGCATTTCTCCCGTCGGCTGCGCCGTCACGGCGTATGACTTCTTCGCCTGCGACATGGTCGAGGCCGCGCACGGACGCGCCCCCGCCGTCGCGACCGGCATCAAGCGCGCCCGCCCGGAGAACATAGTCTTTACCTATCAGGGCGACGGCGACCTCGCCGCCATAGGCATGTGCGAGACAGTGCACGCCGCTACCAGAGGCGAAAACATCACCGTCATCTTCGTCAACAACGCCATTTACGGCATGACCGGCGGCCAGATGGCCCCGACCAGCCTTCCCGGCCAGATCACTCAGACCTCGCCCTACGGGCGCGACGTCGCCACGGCGGGATATCCCGTCCGCGTCTGCGAGCTTCTTTCCACGCTCGACGGCGTCGCTCTTGCGCAGCGCGTCACCGTCGACTCCGTCAAGAACGTCCGCAACGCGAAGAAGGCCATCAAGCGCGCCTTCCAGAACCAGATCGACGGCAAGGGCTACAGCATCATCGAGATCGTCTCCGCCTGCCCGACCAACTGGGGCCTTTCCCCGAACGAGGCGCTCCAGTGGCTGCGCGACAACATGCTCCCCTACTATCCGCTCGGAGTATACAAGGACAAGTATCCGGAGGAGGCCGACAAGAAATGAGTAAGGATCTTAATCTGCTGCTCGCCGGCTTCGGCGGACAGGGCCTGCTCTTTGCGGGCAAGGTCGTCGCCTACGCGGGCCTTATGGAAGGCCGCGAGATCTCCTGGCTCCCGTCCTACGGGCCCGAGATGCGCGGCGGCACGGCCAACTGCAGCGTCTGCGTCAGCGACGCTCCGATCGGCTCTCCGCTGGTCCTCAACCCCAACGTGCTCGTCGCGATGAATCTGCCTTCTCTCAAGAAGTTTGAAAACGACGTCGAGCCGGGCGGCATAATCCTCGTAGACACCGGCATGATAGACGCCAAGGTCGAGAGGACCGACGTCAAGGTCTTCTACGTCCCCGCGACGACGATGGCCGAGGCAAACGGTCTGCGCGGACTTGCCAACATCATCCTCATCGGCAAGCTCTTCAAGGAGCTGGCCTTCTGCTCGCCCGAGTCCCTTGACGCAGGCCTGAAGAAGTCCGTTCCCGCCAAGAAGGCGGAGCTTCTCGATTCCAACAGGAAAGCCCTTAAGCTCGGCATGGATTTCTGACAAACCAAGGAGTTAAACATGGATAACCTTAAAGAGATCGCGGAAAGGATCGCCGGACTGCGCGACGCCTGCGGCTATACGGCCGACGAGCTCGCCGACGAGCTGGGGATAGACCGCGCCGTCTACGCCTCCTACGAGGCCGATGGGAAGGACATCCCCATAAGCGTTATTTTTCAGATAGCGAACAAGTTCAATGTCGATTTCAACGAAGTCCTGACCGGCAATTCCGCCAAGCTCGACACGTATCACATCGTCCGTGCCGGAACGGGGCGCGACGTTTCGCGCTATCCGGGCTACAGCTATCAGGACCTTGCCTTCCGCTATTCGCATAAGGTCATGCAGCCCCTGCTCGTCACGCTCGACCCCTCCGACGAGCCGGCCGCTCTCGTTTCCCACACGGGTCAGGAATTCAACTACGTCGTCGAGGGGAAGGTCATAGTTGCCTTCGGCGATAATGAATTTCTTCTCGAAAAGGGCGACAGCATCTACTTCAATCCGAAATTTCCGCACGGGCAGAAGTGCGGCGGCGACACGCCCGCTACCTTTCTGACGATGATAGCGGAGTAAGGAGCCCTCGCATGCTTGAAAAATATCTTCCCCGTACAGATTTCGACTCGTACGAGGATTTTAAGAAAAACTACAAGGTCATTGTGCCCGAGAGCTTCAACTTCGGCTTCGACGTAGTCGACGGGTGGGCCCGGGAAGACCCCGGCAAGCGCGCCCTGCTCTGGTGCAACGACCACGGCGACGAGCTGACGCTCTCTTTTAACGACATAAGCCGCCTCTCAAACAAGGTCGTGCATTTTCTCAAGTCCCTCGGCATAAAGAAGGGCGACGTAGTCATGATGATACTGCGCCGCCGCTGGGAGTACTGGATATGCGCCCCGGCCCTGCACAAGCTCGGCGCGGTGCTCATCCCCGCGACGCTGCAGCTTACGAAGAAGGATATCGTCTTCAGGGCAAACTCTGCCGGGGTCAAGGCGATGATCTGCGTCAATGACGATTTCGTCGTCAGCCAGGCCGAGGCCGCGAAGCCCGAATGTCCGACGCTGAAGGACCTTATCCTCGTGAACGGCAAGCGAGAGGGCTGGATAGACTTCGCCGAGGCGATCCTTGATATGCCGGAGACCTTCGAGCGTCCGACCGGCGACGAGGCCACAAAAAACACCGACCCGATGCTCATCTACTTCACTTCCGGCACGACGAGCCAGCCCAAGATGGTATGCCACAGCTTCCTGCACCCGCTCGGACATATAGTCACGGCGAAATACTGGCAGCACGTCGAGGAGAACATGCTCCACATGAGCGTGTCCGACTCCGGCTGGGCAAAGTTCGGCTGGGGCAAGATATACGGGCAGTGGCTCTGCGGCGCGACGATATTCGCCTACGATATGGACAAGTTTATCGCCACTCATCTGCTGCAAAAGCTCCAGGACTACAAGGTCACGACGTTCTGCGCGCCGCCGACGATGTATCGCTTCATGCTTCAGGAGGACGTCGCATCCTACGACCTTTCTTCCCTGCACCACTGCGCGACGGCTGGAGAGCCGCTCAACCCCGAAGTCGTAAAGCGCTGGAAGGAGCTCACGGGGCAGACGATATACGAAGGCTTCGGTCAGACCGAGACGACCGTCGTGCTCGCCAACTTCGGCTGGGACGAAATACGCCCCGGCTCGACCGGCAAGCCCTCCCCCATTTTCGACATGACCCTCCTCGACGAGGACGGCAACAGGGTCGAGGACGGCGAAGAAGGCTACATATGCGCCGACCACATCGACGAGAGCTACCCCGTCGGCCTTTTCGTCGCCTACTACGGAGACGAGGCGCAGACTAAGGAGAAGCTCGGCGGACGCTACTACAACATGGGCGACATGGCCTGGCGCGACAGCGACGGATACTACTGGTTCGTCGGACGCGGCGACGACATCATCAAGTGCAGCGGCTACCGCATCGGTCCCTTCGAGGTCGAGAGCGCGCTCATCGAGCATCCCGCCGTCGTCGAATGCGCCATAACGGCCGCCCCGGATCCGGTCCGCGGGCAGGTCGTCAAGGCGACGGTCGTGCTGGCTGCCGGATGGACGCCCTCGGACGATCTTGTCAAGGAGCTTCAAAACCACGTCAAGAAAGTCACGGCGCCTTACAAATACCCGCGCATCGTCGAGTTCGTCGACGAGCTTCCTAAGACCATAGGCGGCAAGATAAAGCGCGCGCAGATCAGGGCGCAAAACCACATGAAGCAGCAATAAAAAACTAACGGCAGGTCAAATCGACCTGCCGTTCCTGTATTCAAAAAGCGGCGGAACAGATCGTTCCGCCGCTTTCTTCAAGATGTCAATCGGTCGCGTAGTTGGTGAAGTAGCCGGAGATGAGGACGACCGGCGTTCCCCTGTCGCCGCTGCCGCTGGTGAGGTCGCATAGACTGCCGAGCAGATCGGTCAGCTGGCGCGGAGTCGTGCCCTCGGACTGCATATTGCCGACGAGGTTTGAATCCTTCTCCCTTATGCGCTGGCGCATGGCGTCGGCCAGAGCCTGTCCGGAGAGGTCCTTGAGCTCGTTATCGGCAAAGTACTTCATCTTGAGCTCGTTCGGCGTGCCGACGAGGCCCTCGGTGAAGCCCGGAGAAACGACAGGGTCAGCAAGCTCCCAGATGCCGCCGACGGGATCCTTGAAGCCGCCGTCGCCGTATACCATGACCTCCATATGCTTGCCCGTAGCGTCGAGAAGCTCCTTCTGGAGGCGGGTCACGAAAACGTCGCAGTCCCTCGGGAAGAGCTTTACGCGCTCCTCTGTTGCCTTGTTGGAGCCGAGCAGGCCGTACTTCTCGTTGTATCCGCTGCCGTCCACGGACTCGGTCATGATCTGATCGAGGCTGTAAATGCGCTCGGCGCCGGCGTCCTTGAGGATACGTCGGGTCCTCGCGCGGGTATGGATATCGCAGTTGATAACGTTCTTGGTATAGTTGAGGATGTACTTCGGGTCATTGGAGAATATGATCTCGATATGCTTGCCGAAGCTCTTGTAGTACTCGATGTAGTCGACGCCCGTAAAGCGGTGCTTGGTCGCCTGACCGAAGAGGGCTCGGAAGCCCTTCTCATCGAAGCTGTCGGCATAGGGGTCTATCCTGTTGGCGTCGACGGCGTCCATGCTTACAAGGCCGTTGCCGACTTCGTCAGTCGGATAGGAGAACTGGATATAGAGCTTGTCGCAGGCATTTGCGATCGCCCTGAGAACGATAGCGAATCTGTTGCGGCTGAGGATCGGGAAAACTATGCCCATGTCGCGCCCGCCGAGCTTCCTGCGAACGTCGGCCGAGATCTGGTCGACAGTCGCGTAGTTGCCCTGGGTCCTCGCAACGACGGCCTCGGTCACGCCGACGACGTCCCTGTCATGCAGGGCGAAGCCCTCTTCCTTCGAAGCCGCAAGGATACTGTCGCGGATGATGGGGACGATGTCGTCACCCTCGCGGAATATGGGGGTAATGATGCCTCTGGAGGTAACTCCTGTGTATCTCATGGGTGCACCGGCCTTTCTGCGTAAAAAATCACGCAAAAAAGTATAGTCCCGCAGCCCCGGTTTGTCAATTGCTATTTGGCTTCAGGGGCTTGTTTTTTTGCCTTTTTCTTCTTGTGGCTGCGCACGCTGAGCAGAACTATAAGAAGGATTATCGCGGCCGGAAGAAGGATGAGTATCGGAAGAACGAGGACAGGCAGAGCGGAGACGACGAACACCGCGATATCGCGCAGAGCCTGCTTGAGCCACTTGACGGAGGAATTGAATCCGTCGGTTATCTCCTGACCGAACGTCTTGGGTACGACCGGCTCCTCGGTGTACTTTTTGACCTCACGGATGTTGATGTTGACGGTCGAATAGTCGACGTAGTTCTGCCAGTTGTTGAGCGTACTCGTAAGGCGCTCTATCTCATAGCGGACAGTGGAGAGCCTGTCCTGGATGGTTATCATCTCTTCGACGGTCTCCGCCTTCTCCATCATGGCAAGAAGCGAGCTTTCCTCGGTCCTGTAGGCCTTGAGTCTCGACTCGGTGTCGATGAAGGAGGAGGTGATGTTTTCGGCGGAGGTATCGGAATTCGTAACGTTGCCTATGGAGGCCAGGCTGCCGGTCAGGCCGGAAAACTTGTCCTTCGGAACGCGGATGCAGAACCAGGCCGTGCGGTAGGTCGTCCCGTAGTAGCCGGAGTTGTAGCCCGTGCCGGAGACGGAGGAGGATTCGATGAAAGCGCCGTTGGCCTTGATGAGCGCATAGAGGTTTTCGATGGTCTGCTCGAATTCGAGCGTCTCCATGCTCACGTCCGCCGTATAGATGATCTTGTCGAACTCCGTATTATTGGAGTTCATCATTCCCTCGGTCAGCTCGCCGATGAGAAGCGGGTCCTTCCCTGCCCACTCGCCCTGCGGCACGGCGGTCGCAGAAGGAGTCTCGGGATAATCGTAATCGTCGTAATAGCTGCCGGAATCGCTTGCATAATAGCCCGGAGCCATGGGAGATATGCTGTCCTCACGCTTGGCTCCGGCGGGAGCCTTCGATCCGCAGCCGGCAAATACGAGGACGAGAGCGAGAACGATCGCGCAAATGGCGATAAGTCTGTTTTTCTTCATTGTTCTGACCACCTTTTATTATTTTGGGTCTGTTGTCTTTATGACGAAAACAGGCTTGAAAAAGTTTCTGAACTTTTTGTTAATAAGCGACGCCCCAGACGACCATCTTGTCGGCGGGCTTGCCGCAGCAGGCGCAGGTATCGCCCAGATGCTCCTGCTTGAAGGGGATGCAGCGGGAGGATACGCCGGCGACTTCCTTGAACTTTTCCTCGCAGGAGAGATCGCCGCACCACATCGTCCGCACGAAACCGCCCTTCTCATTTATGATCTGCGCCGCCTCGTCCAGCGTCTGCGCGTCGAACGTATTATCCTCAAGATGCTTCTTCGCCTTGGCGAAGAGATTGTCGTGGATGGCGTCGAGCGTCTCTATCGCGCAGGCTTCGAGACTGTCGAGCGCTATCGTCGCCTTCTCCCCGGTGTCGCGGCGGGCAAAGACGCAGCAGCCGGACTCGATGTCCCTCGGGCCTATCTCGATGCGGAGAGGCACGCCCTTCATCTCGTACTCGGCGAACTTCCAGCCGGGGCTGTTGTCCGATACGTCGGCCTTTACGCTGAGGCCGGCCTTTTTGAGGCGCTCGACGAGCTCAAGAGCCTTCTCGGTAACGCCGGGCTTATGCTGGGCTATCGGCAGCACGACGACCTGCAGAGGCGCGACGCGCGGCGGCAGAACGAGGCCGTTATTGTCGCCGTGGGTCATGATGAGGCCGCCTATCGTGCGCGTGGAGAGGCCCCAGGAGGTCTCGTGCGGCACACGCTGGGTGTTGTCCTTGTCGGCAAAGGAGATGCCGAAGGCGCGGGCGAACCCGTCGCCGAAATAGTGGCTCGTTCCGGACTGGAGGGCCTTCTTGTCGTGCATCATGCACTCGATGGTGTATGTACGCTCGGCTCCGGCGAACTTTTCCTTGTCTGTCTTGCGGCCGCGGATGACGGGCATCGCGAGCAGGTTCTCGCAGACGTCGGCGTATATCTCGAGCTGCTGCTCGGTCTCGGCTATGGCCTCCTCGGCCGTGGCGTGGAGCGTATGGCCCTCCTGCCAGAGAAACTCTCTGTGGCGCAGGAAGGGGCGGGTCGTCTTCTCCCAGCGGAGAACGCTGCACCACTGGTTGTAAAGCAGCGGCAGGTCGCGCCAGGAATGGACTATATTGGCCCAGTGATCGCAGAAAAGAGTCTCGGAGGTCGGCCTTATGCAAAGGCGCTCGTCGAGCTTCTCCGAGCCGCCGTAGGTCACCCACGCGCACTCGGGCGCGAAACCCTCGACATGGTCCTTCTCCTTCTGCAGCAGCGATTCGGGGATGAGCATGGGCATGGAAACGTTGACGTGCCCGGTCTCCTTAAAGCGTCTGTCGAGCTCGCCCTGCATTTTTTCCCATATCGCGTAACCGTACGGGCGAAGGACGAAAAGCCCCTTCGCGCCGCTGTAGTCGATGAGCTCCGCCTTACGGCATACGTCGGTATACCACTGGGCGAAATCGACGTCCATATCGGTTATCTGCTCTACTCTTTTCGTATCTTTGGCCATTTTCTTTTCCTCCAATGAATTCAGATCCTGTCGTTGCTGCCGAGAACGTCGGTTATCTTATGGCGGACAAGATCGCGGATGTTGTCTCTGCCGGGGATGAGGTACTGCCTCGGGTCGAAGTTCGCGGGGTTCTCGGCAAGATGCTTGCGCACGCCTGCCGTCAGCGCGAGGCGAAGATCGGAGTCTATGTTTATCTTGCATACGGCCATGCGGGCGGCCTCGCGGAGCATATCCTCCGGGACGCCGATTGCGTCGTTGAGCTTGCCGCCGTAGGCGTTGATGGTCTCGACGAACTCGGGGATGACGCTGGATGCGCCGTGGAGAACTATCGGGAAGCCGGGAAGACGCTTTTCGACCTCCTTGAGTATATCGAAGCGGAGCTGCGGCTTGACGCCGGGCTTGAACTTATATGCGCCGTGGCTCGTTCCTATCGCGATGGCGAGGGAATCGACGCCGGTCCTTGAGACGAATTCCTCGACCTGCGCGGGGTCGGTGTAGGAGCTGTTCTCGGCGGAGACGACGACGTCGTCCTCGACGCCTTCGAGCCTTCCGAGCTCGCCCTCTACGACGACGCCGTGGGCGTGGGCGTAGTCCACGACCTGCTTTGTAAGGGCAATATTGTCCTCGAAGGGATGCTTAGAGCCGTCTATCATGACGGAAGTAAAGCCGCCGTCTATGCAGGACTTGCAGACCTCGAAATTCTCGCCGTGGTCGAGATGCAGGCATATGGGAAGGCCCGTATCGGCCTCCGCGGCCTCGACGAGCTTCATGAGATAAACGTGCTTGGCGTACTTGCGCGCGCCGGCGGAGACCTGCAGGATGAGCGGAGAGCGCGTCTCTGCCGCGGCCTCGGTTATGCCCTGGATTATCTCCATGTTGTTGACGTTGAAAGCGCCTATCGCGTATCCGCCCTCGTAGGCTTTTTTGAACATTTCGGTCGAAGTGACTATCGGCATGATTATCCTCCTTTAAGACGGCTTGAAACCTATCGTTTAATTTTACCACACGGGCGCAAAAAATCAAGCCGTATCGCCTTTTTGCGCCGCGCAAATAATAATAAGGGATTTTCAAAACGCCTTTATGATGCTATAATTACGGAAGATTATTCTTGATTCTCTTTAAGGAGGTCGACACTTTGAAAGGTTCCTGCCTCATCGGTCAGTCCGGCGGCCCCTCCGCCGTAATCAATTCCAGCGCGTACGGCGCCGTCGCCGCTGCGCTCGACGCGCCAGACGTCACGCGTGTCCTCGGCGCGCGCCACGGCGTCAAGGGCATTCTCGACGACGATATCTTCGATCTCGGAGCCGAGGACAGAGAAGAGCTCAGGCTGCTGCAGAACACTCCCTCCAGCGCATTCGGCTCCTGCCGCTACAAGCTCGCGGATCCCGATAAGGACGACAGGGATTTCAGGCGCATCCTTGAGATCTTCAAAAAATACGACGTCCGTTATTTCTTCTATATCGGCGGCAACGATTCCATGGACACCTGCGAGAAGGTCGGCAGGTATATGAAAAAGGTCGGCTACGACTGCCGCGTCATGGGCATACCCAAGACGATAGACAACGACCTCAGCGGGACGGACCACTGCCCAGGCTACGGAAGCGCCGCGCGCTACATCGCGACGACGTGCATGGAGGTCTCGCTGGACATGCGCGTTTACGACACGGGCGCAATTACGATAATGGAGATCATGGGGCGCAACGCGGGCTGGCTGACCGCCTCCTCCGCCCTCGCCTCGGAAAAAGGCGCAGGGCCCGATCTCATATATCTTCCGGAGACAGATTTCGACATGGACGCGTTCCTTGCGCGCGTCAGCGAGATATACAAAAAGCAAAACAGCGTATTCGTCGCCGTATCCGAGGGCATCCACGACGGGGACGGGACGCTCATCTCCGAGTACGCCTCCAAAAACGCGGAGAAAGACGCCTTCGGGCATGTCCAGCTCGGCGGCCTCGCCGCCTATCTCGCGCACATCACCAAAGACGCGACGAAGGCCAAGGTCCGCGGCATTGAGCTGAGCCTTCTTCAGCGCTGCGCGGCACACTGCGCCTCGCAGACCGACATAGACGAAGCGCGCAGAGCGGGCGAATTCGCCGTGCTGAGCGCGCTGGAGGGAAAGACCGGCTGCATGGTCGCCTTCAGACGCGGAGACGGCGAATACTCCTGCGAGACCGTGCTTATCCCGCTTGCCGAAGCCGCCAACTACGAGAAGAAGATACCCCTCGAGTGGATTACCGACGGAGGCGTTACGCAGGACTTCATCGATTATGCAAAGCCGCTCGTTCAGGGCGGGCCAGACCGCAGGCTGGAGGATTCTCTTCCCCGCTTCGCGCATCTCAAATACGTCCGCGCCTGAAAAAGGATATGGAAATCCCCCGGTACGCTTTCGTACCGGGGGATGATTCTTTATTTGGCCTTGATTGCCTTCTTGCCGCGCATCGCAGACCACAGGGGCCCGGCTATGAACACGGACGAGAACGTACCGGCTATGACGCCGACCGCGATGGGTATGGCGAAGTTCCTTATCGATGGAACGCCGAAGATTATGATCAGGATGACCGGAAGCAGGGTCGTTATCGTCGTGCCGATGCTGCGGCGCATCGTCTGATGCACGCTGATATCGACTATCTCCTTAAAGCTGCCGCCCGCGGACTTCTTGACGTTCTCACGGATACGGTCGAAGACGACGATCGTCGTATTGATCGAGTAGCCGATGATAGTAAGCGCGGCGGCGATGAAGTTCATGTTCAGCGGCATGCGGAAGATGACGTATACGCTGATCATGACCAGCAGGTTCTGGATAAGGCAGATGACAGCGGCGAGGCCGGAGCGGAACTCGAATCTTATCGTGATATAGATCAGGATAAGCGCAGCAGCTATGATCGAGGCGAGGAACGCGCTCTTGGTTATATCCTTGCCGACGGAAGCGGAAACGAAGTCGGAGGATTCAAGCGTAACTGTTTCGCCGAACTTGGCCTTCATGGCCTCGAAGATGGCGTCGCGCTGCTCGCTCGGCACTTCGCCCATTCTGATGGAAGCCTGCGTTCCCCTGTTGCCGGCCTTAGTAACGGAGAAGGGCTGGCTGCCGGTCACGTCGGCGACTATGTCCCGGATATCGGCGGCAGCGTCGTCGCTGAAGGGCCGGCCGATGTCCACGTTCATCGTAACGCCGCCGACGAAGTCCTGATCGAGGTTGAAGAAGGTCGCTCCGAACGGGAGCGCTACGAGCGCGACGACGGCCGCTATGCAGCAGACGATCGCTATGATCCCGGTTATCTTGAAGCGGCGGATCACGGGGATCTTCTTAGGCTCGGAGATCTCCTCGGTCTTCGTCATGCCGATGCCGTAGTATTTGGGCTTTACAACGCGCATATCGACAAGGCGCCTGAGAAGGAGCCTCGGGACTATGAGCATGCAGATCATCGAGAGGATGACGCCGATGAGAAGCGTCTTGCCGAAGCCGAGTATCGTGCCCGTGCCCTTCCAGAGAAGGACGCCTGCGGCAATTATCGTCGTTATGTTCGAGTCGAGGATGGCGGCGAGGGCGCGCTTGAAGCCCGTGTCGACGGCGCTGCGCATCGTCTTGCCGGAGAGGATCTCCTCGCGAATGCGCTCATAGATGACTATGTTCGCGTCGACGGCCATACCTATGGTCAATATGATGCCGGCTATGCCGGGCAGCGAAAGATTGATGTGGAAAGCCGACAGCAGCACGAGGAACAGCGCCATATAAAGCAGGAGCGAGATATCGGCTATGACGCCCGGGACTCTGTATACGATGATCATATACAGCATGACGAGTATGATGCCGATGATGCCCGCCATTACGGCCGTCTCAAGGGAACGTTCGCCGAGGGACGCGCCGACGGCCTGCAGCTTGGCCTCGCGCAGCGCGAAAGGCAGCTTGCCGGCGCTGATTATCTCGGCCAGATACTTCGCGTATTCGAGCGAAGCGTCGTTTCCGAGGGTAATGATGGGGGTATCGGTGTCAAGTCCGGTCGAGGCGTATTTCTGGTCGACGTACGGCGCGGAGATGACAGTCTCGTCCATGACTATGGCGACGTAGCGGTCGGCCTCGTTGGCTCTGGAGGCGACGATCTTCGTGGCCTCTTTGAACTTTTCGGCGCCGGCCTTGTTGAGCTTGAGAATGACATGGTACGTGCTTACGCCCGTCTCGTCGATGGCGCTGTAGTTTGCGCTTGCAGACTCGATATCCGAGCCGTCTATGACAACGTTGCCGTCACAGTCGCGGAACTCGATGACCGCGGTCGTGCCGAGCATCTGGACGGCTTCCTCCGGGTCCTCAACGTTGGGTATCTCACAGACTATCCTGCTCGTTCCCTGTTTGTATACGTTGGCTTCGGTATAGCCGAGCGTGTTGAGCCTCTGGCGGAGCATCGTTATGGCGGTCTCCATGCCTTCGGCAAGTTCTGCTGCGCTGAGGGATTCCGTTCCTTCAGCCTCATAGGTTATTTCGGAGCCTCCGACGAGATCAAGGCCAAAGGTGATGCCCGTCTTGACGGGATCTATCTTCAGGAAGCCGAGGTTAAGGCCGAAGAACCATGAAAAAATGAGCAGGGCAATAATAAGTATCAACACTGCAAAGGTGAGGATACCTTTCGTCTTGGGTTTCATATCTGAGCGTGTCCTCCCGATGTTAGCTTACTGCGCGGATTCCTCCGGAGCCTCCGGAGACGCTGCGGCCGAGCGGAATTTGAGTCTGGACTGATGGACCTCGTTGAGCGCCTCGCTGATGGCTCCCTCCGTCCTTCTCAGGGCGTCGTCCGCATATTCGTTGGCTGCCTTGCGGAGCTCGCTCGAGCGGGTCTCGGCCTGGGCGATGATCTCATTGCCCCTTGCCTTCGCCTGCTTGACGATATTCTGCTCCTCGACGAGCTGCTTGGCATGCTGAGCGGCCTCTTCCTTGATCGTCTCAGCCTCTTTGCGCGCATTGGAAATAAAGTCGGCGCGAGCGTTAATCAGGCGCTTTGCCTCGGCGAGCTCCGAGGGGAGCTGAGCCTTTATCTCATCAAGCAGATCGAGGACCTTGTCGCGCTCGATAACGCATCTCTCGGCGCCGATGGGAAGACCCCACGCGTCGGAGACCATGTTATAAAGCATGTCGATAAGTTCATTTACGCCGTTTGCCACGAATGTCTACCTCCTGACGGAATTCTTTTCGGAAATTCTTTGATTGATCTCATCGATCAGCTCACGGGGAGCATAATCGGTCAGGTCCGCCTTGAAAAGGGCGAGCTCTCTGACCGCGCTGGAGCTAAGGTACATATACTTTTCGCTTGCGGCGAGGAAAAACGTGTCTATATCGGGATTGATCTTCTTATTGAATACCGCCATCTGGCATTCCTTTTCAAAATCCGAAAGGGCGCGCAGACCGCGGATGATGGCGGAGGCCCCCTTCGTGCGGGCGAAATTGGCCACGAGGTCGTCGGATGAGTCGACCTCGACGTTTTCGAACTTGGCGGTAACGCGCCTTATCTGTTCCATTCTCTCCTCGACGGAAAAAAGAGGAGATTTCTCATGGTTGACCATGACGCAGACAATGAGCTTGTCGAATACCCGAGAGGCGCGCTTTATAAGATTCAGGTGACCGAGCGTTATCGGGTCGAAGCTTCCGGGGTAGATTGCAGTTTTCATCGTCTCAATTATCCCTTTTCGTATATGTCGTTATCCGGATCTTGCCGTATCTGTATGACTTGAGCTTGCAGTACGGAGCGGAAAGCTCCGGGGGCTCGGCATTGGACGGACTTTCGCTGATTATTATACCACCGTGGTTTAATTTGTCAAACTCTTGTATGCGCGCGAGCGCCTTTTCCAGAAGGCCCGTCCCGTAAGGCGGGTCAAGAAAGATGAGATCGAATTTTCCCGCTGCTCCGAGAAAAGCCAGAGCTTCCGCGCGGGAGACCTTCCCGCCCTTCAGCTCGCAGGCGGCAAGGTTTTTTTCGATGAGCTTGACGGCTGCCGCGCTCTCGTCGATGAAGACGCAGCTCTCAGCGCCGCGGCTGAGCGCCTCGATGCCGAGCTGCCCGGTCCCGGCGAAGAGGTCGAGCACCTTGCGGCCCTCAACGTCGAACTGGATTATATTGAATATGGCCTCCTTGACCATGTCGGTCGTGGGGCGGATGGCGCTGTCTGCGGGTTCGGACAGCTTTCTTCCTCTTGCAAGGCCCGTTATGACTCTCACGGGGTCACTTCCCTTCTTCTGCCGCGCCGTGGAAATGCGCATAAACGGCGGCGGCCGCGTTTTTGGCTACGACGGAGGAGAGCTCTTCAAGGCTTGCCTCGCGTATCGCCTTTATGCTCCCGAAATGCTTGAGCAGAGCGTTCCGTCTTGTCTCCCCTATCCCGTTTATCCTGTCAAGCGACGAGCGGACGGCGTCTCTCCTCTTGCGGTGGTAGGATATGGCGCTGTTGTGCGTCTCCTCCTGGATGCGGCCTATGAGGGAGAAGAGCGCCTGATTGGCTTCGAGCCCTATCTCGGCCCCGTCCGGCGAGACTAGGGCGCGCGTCCTGTGTCTGTCGTCCTTGACCATGCCGAATACGGGGATACAGAGCCCGTGCCCGGCAAGAGTTTCCCGCGCCATGGCGGCGTGGGCCTGCCCTCCGTCCATCAGCATAAGCTGCGGGAAGGGCGGGAATTTCCCGTCCTCGGCGAGAGTATGCGCGATGCGCCGCTCGAGCACCTCGTGCATGCTGTGGTAGTCGTCGGGAGAATCGAGCGTCTTTATCCTGAACTGGCGCCAGTCGCGCTTGAGCGGCCTCGCCCTGACGAAGACGGTCATCGCCCCGACCATCTCGTCCGAGCCGGTATTGGAAATGTCATATGCCTCGATGCGCTCCGGAGCCTCGGGCAGGCCGAGCGTCTTCGCAAGCAGTTCGAGGACCTTGGATATGCGCTCTTCATTGTCGGTCGCGCGCTCGCATTCCTCACGGGCGTTGACGGAGGCAAGGTCCGTGAGCCTCGCCTTCTCGCCTCTCTGCGGAACGTAGACGCGGATCTTCTTGCCGTACGTCTCGCTCAGAATGGCCGAAAGAGCCTCGCAGTCCTCTATCTCAAAGGGGATGCAGACCTCCTTCGGGCAGGCGCGCCGCGTCGAATAATACTGAAGGAGCAGCCCCGTCAGCGCCTCGGATTCCTCCTCGACGGGCGTTTCGAGAATGATCTGCTCCTTATCGAGCAGTCTCCCGCCAACGTTGTGCAAAACTACGAAGCAGGACTTCGCGGCCCCCCTGTAAAACCCGACGACGTCGTTGTCCGCGGCGGCGCCGGAGACGGGGATATTGCGCTTCATGACAGCTTCGATCGCCTTCATCCTGTCCCGAAGCTCGGCTGCAAGCTCGAATTTGAGCTCGGACGCGGCAGCCTCCATATCACGTCTTATCCTCTCGATAAGCTCGCCGGAGCGGCCCTCAAGAAGCAGCATCGCCTCATGCAGGGTGCTGCGGTAAGTCTCCGCGTCGGGGTTTCCGGTGCAGTATCCGGAGCAAAGGCCCATGTGATAGTTGAGGCAGGGGCGCTCCTTTCCTATATCGGCGGGGAATTTTCTCCCGCAGGTAGGAAGCTTGAGCGCCTTGCTGACGGTGTCGACCGCCTCAAAGAGCTTCGTCCTCCCCTGATAGGGGCCGAGGTAAGTCGCGCCGTCGTTCCCGGCGCGGGAGACGACGGAAAATGACGGATACTCTTTGCGAAGGTCGACGCGGAGATACGGATATCCCTTGTCGTCCTTGAGAAGGATATTATAGTAGGGCTTATGATGCTTTATGAGGGAGTTTTCGGTGACCAGAGCCTCGAATTCGGAGCCGACCACGATGGTATCGAAGGAGAATATCTTCGAGATCATCGCCTGCGTTTTCGCATTATGGCCGTATTCGCGGAAATAGTTGGACACGCGGTTTTTAAGCGCCTTGGCCTTCCCGACATAGATGACCTTGCCGCTTTTGTCCATCATTATATAGACGCCGGGCAGCATAGGCAGCGAGAGCGCCTTCTCTTTGAGTTCGGAAAAGGTCATTTCATACTCCGGTAAGGTCGAACGGCGGAACGTAAGCATCGCTCGCCGCGTCAAGTTCCTGGAAATAGCCGTCGGTAATGCCGAGCTCAGCGCAAAGCAGCTCCGCTTCGGCATATTCCTCCGGGGAAAGCCTGCGCGGAGGCGCGCCGAGCTTTTCAGCGTCCTCCGGCGGGAAATACTGGCTCATAAGGCTCAGCTTGACGTGCCTGCCGGCGAATTCATCGGCAAACCAGCGAAGCACGCCTCTGGTATTCTCCGAGTATCCGGGCAGGATCAGGTGGCGCACGATGAGCCCGCGCGTCATTATCCCCTCGTCGTCGATGACGTAACCTCCGACCTGGCGCGACATCTCGCGGACGGCCGCGCGGGCGAAGTCAAAATAATCCGGCGCGCCGGAGAGCCTCGCGGCTGCTTCGGCGTCGGAATACTTCATGTCGGTCAGATAGACGTCTATCTTCCCCTCAAGCATTTTGAGCGTCTCGACGCTCTCGTATCCGCCGCAGTTATAAACTATCGGCACTCCGACGGGCTTTTCGAGCGCTTCGGCGATCGCGGCGGAAAAATGCGTCGGCGTAACAAGGTTAATGTTGTGTACGCCGCTTCCGGCGAGCCTCAGAAAGAGTTCGCGCAGCTCCGCGGCGGAGAGGGTCTTCCCTATCGCGCCGGAGCTTATGGCGCGGTTCTGGCAGTAGACGCATCTCAGGCTGCAGCCGGAGAAAAACACCGTCCCCGATCCGTACGTCCCGCTGATGCAGGGCTCCTCCCAGAAATGCGGTGCGGCTCTTGCTACGACGGCGTCCGCGCCGGCGCCGCAAAAGCCCGTCTCCCCGCCGTCCCGGTCCGCCCCGCAGGCACGGGGACAAAGTCTGCATTCAGCCATCGGCTCACTTCTTTCTAATAAAAAAGGGTTCGATGAATGCTCACCGAACCCTTTTTCTCGGATGCAGGATTATCTGCCGGCCTTAACGTCCTCGAGGAGCTTCTTGGCAAGAGCAGCCGCGGAAGCAGCATCTTCGGAGTAGCCGTCAGCACCGATCTCGTCAGCAAACGCCTGGGTAACCGGGGCGCCGCCGATCATGATCTTGACCGTATCGCGGAGACCAGCGGCGACGATGGCGTCGATGGTGTCCTTGATGGCGGGCATGGTGGTGGTCAGAAGAGCGGAGAGAGCGACGATCTTAACGTCGGGGTTCTCCTTCATGCACTCGATGAACTTCTCAGCCGGAACGTCGACGCCGAGGTCGATGACTTCAAAGCCCGCGCCTTCGATCATCATTCCGACGAGGTTCTTGCCGATATCGTGCAGGTCTCCGGCGACGGTGCCGAGGATCAGTCTGCCGATAGGCTCAGCGCCGGCGGCCTTAAGGGCGGGGGTGAGGACCTCGATACCTTTTTTCATGGCGCGGGCGGCGATAAGCATTTCGGGAACGAAGATCTCGTTGTTCTTGAACTTCTCGCCGACGATACCCATGGCGCCGATCATGCCGACGTTGAGGATCTCATCAGCGGAAGCGCCCTCGTCGAGAGCTTCCTGTACGAGTCCGGCTACGATCTTGACCTTGCCGTTTTCAACGGCGGTCGCGACTTCCTGAACTTTAGACATTTGTTTTTCCTCCTGAATATATTTGAAATTGTTGGGACGACAGATTGATTTATGCCTTCTTGACCGCAGGCGGAGCTATGCGCTCCTCACGGTAGGCGGTGATGTACTCCATGCAGAAGTCGTCGAGTCCGAGCAGGGCCTCGGTGGCATAGATGATGCCGAGGAGGGTCTTGTCGGTCGGATCGAAAATTCCGCTGTCCATACCGGCGTTCATCGCGAGGGTGACGAAGCCCATGTTGATGAGCTTTCTCGCAGGCAGGTTGAAGGAGATGTTGCTGATGGCGCCGGAGATATGGATGGTCGGATAGTGCTCCTTGATATAGGTTATGACCTCGACGACGGTCTCGATGCCGTTTTCGGAGGTGCAGAGCATCTCGACCAGGGGATCGATGTGAAGGCGGTTGGGAGCTATGCCGTATTCCTTGGCCTTGGCCATCAGATTCTCGAAGACCCTGATGCGATCGGCGGCGGTCTTGGGGATGCCCTTATCGTCGGACAGGAGCGCGAAGCACTCCCACTTGGTATCGGCTATCTTCGGGAAGACGTGGTCGACCTTGGTGCCTTCCATGGAGACGGAGTTGAACAGGCCGGGCTTCTTGCAGATGGGGATGATGTCCAGAAGCATATCGGCGTTCGGGCTGTCGATGCAGAGCGGAGTGTCGATGTTGTCCTGGATGACCTCGACCATCCACTTGAGGGTCTCGAACTCGATCTCGGGATCGACGGAAGCGCAGACGTCGATGAACGTGGCGCCGGCCTCTTCCTGCTTCTTGGCAAGATTGATAAGGAAGTCCGCGTCTCTGGCGGCAATGGCCTTCGCGACGGAGGGGATGGAGCCGTTGATCTTTTCGCCAATGATAATCATGCTGATAACCTCTCTATTATAAAAGTTTTGATTCAAAAAAGGCTTGTCTGAAGAGGGGTCCAATGGGAAAATGACATGCGAAAGCGCGGCAGGAAGCCGCATTTACCACATTATCTTTCCTATTGTAAGGTATTATAGCAAATTATTTTCGCTATAACAACACTTTTTGTTAAAATAATTAAGTATTTTTAGAAGGTTTACTTGAGGGTCCTCTTGGCAGCCTCAACGACATGCTTGACGAGAACGAGAGTCGTGACGGAGCCCACGCCGCCGGGGACCGGGGTGATATTCTCGACTATGGGCTCAACGGCGTCAAAGTTGACGTCGCCGACGATCTTGCCCTTCTCCTCGTCCCAGTTGATGCCGACGTCGATGATGGTCTGGCCGGGGGCGGCGAACTCAGGTCCGACTACGCCCGCCTTGCCGGCGCTGGCGATGATGATGTCGGCCTTGGAGCAGATGCCCGCCATGTCGGTGGACTTGGTGTGGACGGTGGTGACGGTCGCGTTCTTGGCAAGCAGCATCTGGGCGACGGGCTTTCCGATGACGAGGCTGCGGCCGATGACGACGGCGTTCTTTCCCTTGACGTCTATGCCGAAGTGGTCGATGATCTCGATGCAGGCCTGCGCGGTGCAGGGAGCGAAGCCGAGCTCGGTACCGGTGAAGACGCCGGCGAGGGAGAGATCGGTGATGCCGTCGATATCCTTCTCGGGAGCGAGTGCGCGGCGGACGGTCGCGTCGTCCATTCCCTTGGGAAGCGGGCGGAACAGAAGAACGCCGTGGACGTTCTTGTCGTTGTTGACTTCGTCGATGACCTTGAGAAGCTCGTCCTGAGTGGCGGTCTCGGGAAGCAGATACTGCTTGACGGCGACGCCGACCTCGGCGCAGCGCTTCGTAGCACCCTTCTCATAGGAGATATCGTCGGGGCGCTCGCCTATACGGATGATGCCGAGAGTGGGGGTGACGCCCTTGGCGCCGAGGGCCTCGACGTCGGCGATCATCTTTTCCTTCATCGCGGCGACGACTTCCTTGCCCTTAAGAACATTAGCCATGATTATCCTCCTTACTTAGTCAGACGGCTGAACACACCGTTGAAGATCTCATCGGCCATGACGGTGTATTTGGCTATCATGTCGTTGGCCTTGGCGTTCAGGCTCTCTGCATAGGGCCTGTCGGTCATGGCCTTGGTGTTGATGAATACGTTGAGGCTCGCGCCGAGAAGCGCCGCCTTGCAGAACGCAACGCCGACGCCGGCGTCGCTGATGGCGAGGGTGCTGCCCTTGTCGGCAAACACTTTCTGGAGCTCGATGGCTTCGCAGCACTTGACCATGATGTCCATCGGGACGGAGCAGGCCTCCTTGAGGCACTTCTCCATGACCTCCGCCTTGTGAGCCTTCTCCTCCTCGGTCTCCTTGGGAAGACCGTAGGCCTTGGAGAGGGGCTCGAAAACGTCGGCGTCTCTCTGGATGAGGTCAAGCAGCTCGCGCCAGACCTTCTCGGCCTTCTCCATGGTCGCCTTTATCTCGGGCTCGACGTCGGCATACTTCTTCTTGCCGACGGTCAGGGAACCGACCATGTTGCCGAGGGCGGTGCCGAGGGCTCCGCAAAGAGCGGAAGCGCCGCCGCCGCCGGGAACGGAAGCCTTGCTGGCAAGCTCTATAGTGAAATCCTTGCAGCTTTTATCGGAAAAAGCCATGATATTTCCTCCTTACGTTCAAAGGCTCGTGCATCAGGCAAATGTCTGACGCACGAGCCCTCAAAAACAACTATTGCTTTATTAGTGAGCTTCGATTAGAAGAGGCCGGAGACCTTGCCCGTCTCGACGTCGACGTCGATGCGGCGATAAGCCGGGTCGGAGCTGGTACCGGGCATCATGCTGATGGTGCCGGCCATCGGGCAGAGGAACTTCGCGCCGCCATAGACAAGGATGTCACGGATGGGCAGACGCCAGTTCTTGGGCACGCCCTTGACCTCGGGCATGTGGGACAGGGACAGGTGGGTCTTGACCATCATCGTGCAGAAGTCGGCATAGTACGGATCGGACTCGAAGCGCTCAGCCTTCTCGGTAGCGAGCGGCGACCAGTCGACGCCGTCGGCGCCGTAGACGTGCTTGGCGATGAGCTCGACGCGCTGACGGAGCGGCATCTCCAGCGGATAGAGGAACTTGAGGTCGACGGGATCGTTGCAGGCGTCGATAACGGTCTGGGCCAGCTCGATGGCGCCCTCGCCGCCTCTCTGCCAATGATCGGACAGCGCGCAGCGCACGCCGCGCTCGGCGCAGAGCCTGCGGATGAGGTTGATCTCGGCCTCGGTGTCGGTATAGAACTTGTTGATGCAGACGACCGGGTTGATGCCGGACATCTTGACGGTGTTGACGTGATGGAAGAGGTTCTCGCAGCCCTTCTCGAGCAGCTCGAGGTTCTCGGTCTTGTACTCCTCGGGCAGGGGCTTGCCGGCAACGACAGCCGGGCCGCCGCCGTGCATCTTCAGCGCGCGGATGGTGCAGACCAGCACGGAGACGTTGGGGGTCAGGCCGCTGAGGCGGGCCTTGACGTTCCAGAACTTCTCGAAGCCGATGTCCGCGGCGAAGCCGGACTCAGTGACATGGTAGTCGAACAGCTTGAGGGCGAGACGGTCGCCGATGATGGAGCTCTGGCCGATGGCGATGTTGGCGAAGGGGCCGGCATGGACCAGGCAGGGCTGATGCTCGACGGTGTAGCAGAGGGTGGGGTTGATGGTGTTGCGCATCCAGGCGGCCATGGCGCCGTCGACCTCCAGGT
>JAEFAK010000151.1 GCA_016287555.1 Oscillospiraceae bacterium | reverse complement strand
GCGGGACATACTGCGCGGGGCCAGCCTCGGCATCGTCTCGACGCTCAAGGATACGGGCCTGACGGCCGATTCGGTCGTAAAGATCGAGATAAAGCGCAAATAAGACGACGCAAAGCGGACGCTGCATGATCGCAGCGTCCGCTTTTTCATGCCCTTACGCGCCCGCGCGGCTGAGGACGGCGTTGACCGCCGAGGAGTAGCGCACCCACTCGGCCTCGCGCTCGGCGAGCTTTTCCCCGCCCTTCTTCGTCAGGCGGTAATAGCGGCGCGGGCGGCCCGCGGCCTTATCCTCGCGCGCGGCGACGGCGCCCTCCTGCTCCAGCCTGTGCAGGAGGGGGTAGAGCGTCCCCTCGCGCAGGCGGAACGTCTCGTCCGAGCGTCGGGCAAGCTCCGTCACTATCTCGTATCCGTACATCTCCCGCTCCGAGAGCAGGCTCAGTATCAGCAGGTCGAGCCCGCCGGGTTCACGTTCACGCGCCATTTTCTTCTCCTCCTTGTTCAGGCCAGACCGTAAAGAACATCGTATCGATCAGATCATCCTCCGCGTCGTAGAAACGCGCCTCCGCGACGGCGACCGTCCCCTCCGGGGGGAACGGATAAAAGGGTCCGATCAGCGAATTAAGATCCCATTCATAGTCCATATTCGAATAATGCGTTCTCGTTAAGGCGAATTTGAAATAATACGGATTCGTCCGCTCGGCGTTCAGCGTCCAGCTTCTCTCCGTGCCGTCCGGAATTTCGGCGTGTACCCGCAGCTCTGCCCGGACGGCCCGCCCATCCTCCTGCTTGAGGAGATAACAGTATCTGTTCTCGGTAACGGAATAGCCTTCTCCGTAAGGCACGAATACGTATTCATGCACCGTCGCCGGGAACGTAACGCAGCCCGGCAGGCCCGCGGAATCCCTGTACAGACCGGCGTACTTTGTCAGCCGCGAGCGCTTCCCGGTATCGACGTCCTTGATCGGGTTTCTCAGGAAATAGGTATGGAGCTCTCCGCCGGAACGGGTGACGACGCCGATATAGTTCAGATCCCCGTCGTCTATGATCTCGACTATCTCGCCCGGAGGCATCAGGTACTGCCGCTCGAGGCGCCGGAGCGCCTTCTCCTCCGTCAGCGGCAGAGGACCGCGCACGAGGCGCGCGAACCACAAAAGCGCTATGAACACTGCGAAAAGAGCTATCGAAAGGATTATGCGGCGGGTTTTCCTGCTCATGGCGACACCTCCCTAAGGGAGATCGGGACGGTCTGCGGCCCCTCCGGCGAGGGGAGCGTCAGCATCGCCCATTCGGCGTTCTCATCTATGCCGCCGTAGCAAAGCATCCAGCGGGAGGTAAAGACGAGGCTCCGCTGCGGCGAGACGCCGATCCGGCCGACGTTGCCCCTGCTGTCTATAAGCGTCGGCGCGTGATAATAGTCCCATTTCGGCCCGCCGAGAAGCGGGTCCGGCGTAAAGGCGCGCAGCTCGACGATGAGCTCGCTGTTCCCCGCCTCATTCTTTGCAAAGGACGCGCGCAGGACGCGGAAACGATAGTCCCCGCAGCGTACGCTCGCGCTCTGGGGTATCGTCCGCTCGACGACCGTCCCCTCCGGCGGGGCATAGGAGCTCATTTCAAGGAAAGCGTATCTGTTCGTGACGAGGGCGAAGACCGCCCAGATGAGCGCGATGACGACGAGCGTCAGCAGCGTATTTATCACGTTGCCCCAGAATGGCTTATACACCTCGGCGAGCATGCGGCGCGTCTCCTCCGGGTCGCCCATGGCCTTGACGACGAGCTCGTCGGCCTCGCGCTCGGGCACGCCCTGCGCGAGGAAGTCCTCGTTGCGGGCGATGAGATGCTCATAGAGCTCTTTTTCGACGCGCTTTCGGTCGGGCCTGTATTTTATCCCGCCGACGGCGTCGCGCAGCCACGAAAGGCTCCTGTCCGTCTTCACGCTCTCCCTCCTTTACCTCGAATATCTATGTATAGATTACCTCGATATACGATGCTTGTCAAGAGCAAAATAAAAAACCAGACGCTCCGAGTCGGAGCGTCCGGTCTGTCTTTATCCTTATTCCGTGAAAAGCGCGGTGGAATAGTAGCGGTCGCCGCTGTCGGGCAGGAGGGCGACGATGGTCTTGCCCTTGTTCTCCGGCTTTTTGGCGAGCTCTATCGCGGCGTGGAGCGCGGCGCCGGAGGATATGCCGACGGAGATGCCCTCCTTCTTCGCGAGGAGCTTCGCGGCGGCGAAGGCGTCCTCGTTTTTGACGGGGAAGACCTCGTCGTAGACGGCGGTATTGAGCACGTCGGGGACGAAGCCCGCGCCGATGCCCTGGATCTTGTGCGAGCCGGAGCGCCCCTCGCTGAGGACGGGAGAATCCGCAGGCTCGACGGCGACGACCCTGACGGACGGCTTCTGCTCCTTGAGATATTCGCCCGTACCGGTGACGGTGCCGCCGGTGCCGACGCCGGCGACGAAGATGTCCACGGCGCCGTCGGTATCGTTCCAGATCTCGGGGCCGGTGGTCGCCTTATGGATGGCGGGGTTCGCGGGATTGACGAACTGGCCGGGGATGAAGCTGTTCGGGATCTCGGCGGCGAGCTCCTCGGCCTTCGCTATGGCGCCCTTCATGCCCTTGGCGCCCTCGGTCAGGACTATCTCGGCGCCGTAGGCCTTGAGGATGTTCCTGCGCTCAACGCTCATCGTCTCGGGCATGGTCAGGATGATGCGGTAGCCCTTGGCCGCGGCTATGGCGGCGAGGCCGATGCCCGTATTGCCGGAGGTCGGCTCGATGATGACCGAGCAGGGCTTGAGCAGGCCGCGCTTTTCCGCGTCCTCTATCATCGCCTTGGCTATCCTGTCCTTGACGCTCCCGGCGGGATTGAAGTATTCCAGCTTGACGAGCAGGGCCGCCTTGAGGCCGAGCTCCTTTTCGAGATTGGCGACCTCGACGAGCGGGGTGTTGCCTATGAGGCCGAGAGTTCCTTTATAAATATTTGCCATTATCTTTTCTTCCTTTCTTCAAAGCGCCGCGAAGCCCTTTTCGAGGTCCGCGATGATGTCGTCTATGTGCTCAGTGCCTATGGAGAGGCGGATCGTATTCTGATGGATGCCTGCAGCCTCGAGCTCCTCGTCTGTGAGCTGGGAGTGGGTGGTCGAGGCGGGGTGGATGACGAGGCTCTTGACGTCGGCGACGTTGGCCAGCAGCGAGAAGAGCTCGAGCCCGTCTATGAAGCGGAATGCCTCTTCTCTGCCGCCCTTGACGTCGAACGTGAAGATCGAAGCGCCGCCGTTCGGGAAGTACTTTTCATAGAGCGCGTGATCCGGATGCTCCGGCAGCGAGGGGTGGTACACCTTCTCGACGAGGGGGTGCTTTACGAGGAAGTCGACGACCTTCTTCGTATTTTCCGCGTGGCGCTCGAGGCGCAGGGAGAGCGTCTCCGTCCCCTGCAGGAGCAGGAACGCCGCGAAGGGCGAGATACATGCGCCCGTGTCGCGCAGGAGTATGGCGCGGATATAGGTCACGAAGGCCGCGGGGCCCGCCGCGTCCGTAAAGCGGACGCCGTGGTAGCTGGGGTTGGGCTCGCTTATCCAGGGGTATCTGCCTGAGGCCACCCAGTCGAAGCTGCCGCCGTCGACTACGACGCCGCCGAGGGTCGTTCCGTGGCCGCCGATGAACTTCGTCGCCGAGTGGACGACTATGTCCGCGCCGTGCTCGAGGGGACGGATGAGATAGGGCGTGCCGAAGGTATTGTCGATGACGAGCGGCAGGCCGTGTCTGTGGGCGAGAGCGGCGAGAGCGTCTATGTCGGGGATGTCGCTGTTGGGGTTGCCGAGGGTCTCGATGTAGATTGCCTTCGTGTTCGGCCTTATGGCGGCCTCGACCTCGGCGAGATCGTGGACGTTGACGAGGCTGGACTCGATGCCGTAGAGCGGAAGGGTGTGCGCCAGCAGGTTCGCCGAGCCGCCGTATATCGTCTTCTGGGCGACGATGTGCTCGCCCTGCCGCGCGAGGGCCTGTATCGTGTAGGTTATCGCCGCCGCGCCGGAGGCCAGCGCGAGCCCGGCGACGCCGCCCTCGAGAGCCGCGATGCGGTCCTCGAAGACTCCCTGCGTGGAGTTTGTGAGGCGGCCGTAGATGTTGCCCGCGTCGGCGAGGCCAAAGCGGTCGGCCGCGTGCTGGGCGTTGTGGAAGACGTAGCTCGTCGTCGCGTAGATGGGGACGGCGCGCGCGTCGCTGGCGGGATCGGGCTGCTCCTGCCCGACGTGGAGCTGAAGGGTCTCGAATTTATAATCAGACATTTTATTTACCTCATTTCGTTATTTGTCGTTTCGTTATCGGTCCGGTCTTCTGCCGTTTCAGGTCTTCAGGCAGGTACACATTCGCCCGAAGCGGGAATTTGCCCGGACGAGCTTTGTAAGCGTATCTCGCATCTTCCGCGGCCTCCTTTTGCTTTCTGGAAAGAGCATACGACGCTTTGCCAGTTTTGTCCAATACCTCATACAAATGCCCGGTTATAGGCTGAACCTATAATCGGGCGAAAAAATATCCCGCCGCGAGGCGGGATATCGGGTCTTCGGGAGCAGGCTTCCGGCGCTCAGGCGTGCGACTGCTGATAGCTCTTGAGATAGCGGTCCAGCTCCTCTATATACTGCTGCGCCAAGTTGCTGAGCATTATATTCCTCTTCGTTATATAGCCTATCTCCATGCGCCCGCCCACGGCGTCCTCGCCCGGGTCGAACGGCACGGCGACGTAGTCCGCGCCGTTGAGCTCCTCGCAGATGACGCCGGAGCAGAGCGTATAGCCGTTCAGGCCTATCATCAGATTGAGCATGGTGGCGCGGTCCGTCG
>JAEFAK010000006.1 GCA_016287555.1 Oscillospiraceae bacterium | reverse complement strand
ACCATGACGCTCAATTATGAAGAGTTCCTGTTCATGACCGGCAAGCGCTCCGCCACCTTCGTCAACGGCAAGCTGGCCTGCGACAAGGACGGCAAGCTCCTTGCCGCCGAGTACGACCTCGGCCTCGACATGGGCTGCTACGCCATGACCGCCAGCAAGATCCTCGGCAACTTCGCCTCCGTGGCCTTCCACGGCTACAGCGTGCCCAGCGTCAAGGCGCTGGTGCGCGGCGGCTCCACCAACCAGAACTTCTGCGCGCCCTACCGCGGCTTCGGCGCGCCGCAGATCTACACCACCACCGAGGCGCTCATCGACATGGCCGCCGAGAAGGCCGGCATCGATCCCTGGGAGTTCAGGTATATTAACTGTGCCAAGGAGGGCGACAAGACCATCAACAGCATGCCCTACAAGCAGTACCCCTACCCGAAGCTCCTTGAGATGATCAAGCCCTATTACGACGAGTACAAGAAGCTCGCCGAGCAGGGCAAGGCCGAGGGCCGCCACGTCGGCGTCGGCATCAGCCTCGGCGGCTTCCTCTGCACGATAGGCATGTTCGACCAGTCCGAGATAGCCCTCGAGCTCAATCCGGACGGCACGATCACCAACTACAACACCTGGGAAGATATGGGCCAGGGCGGCGACGTCGGCGCATTGGTCCACACCGTCAAGGCTCTCGCCCCGATGGGCATCAAGGCCAGCCAGATCCGCCTCGTCCAGAGCGACTGGCCCAAGTGCCCCGACTCCGGCCAGTCCGCGGCCTCCCGCCAGCACTACATGACCGGCAACGCCATCATCGACGGCGCGAACAAGCTCATGGACGCCATGCGCAAGCCCGACGGCACCTACCGCACCTATGACGAGATGGTCGCAGAGGGCATCCCGACCAAGTATATAGGCCACTACGACCAGGCCAACCTCGGCCTGCCGCCGGGACTCGATCCCAATACCGGCATGGGCGACAAGGACGCCGAATACATGTACGCGGTCAACACCTGCCTCGTCGAGGTCGACGTCAACACCGGCAAGACCCAGGTCCTCAAGTATACGACGGCCTGCGACGTCGGCGTCGTCGGCAACATGCTCTCCGTCGAGGGTCAGGCGTTCGGCGGCCTCAGCCACTCGATAGGCTTCGCGCTCAGCGAGAACTATGAGCAGACCCCGAAGTACGACACGATCGTCGGCAGCGGCATCCCCACGATAGACGCCATCCCCGACGACTTCAACGTCCTCTTCCTCGAGACCCCGAGACCCAGAGGCCCGCAGGGATCCTCCGGCTGCTCCGAGTGCTTCCAGAGCTCCGGCCACATGGCCGTCATCAACGCCATCAACAATGCCTGCGGCGTCCGCGTCTACGCGCTCCCCGCCACGCCGGACAAGGTCAAGGCCGGCTTTGAGAAGCTGCAGAGGGGCGAGGACCTCACTCCCGAGCCCTACTTCCTCGGCTCCGAGCTTGACGACGAGCTCGAGTATATCAAGGCAAATCCCATCTGACGTGATCCGAGAAAGATCGGGGGCGGCGCACCTTGCCCGTCCCCGATCTTGATATCACGACCTTACCGAAGGAGAAAACGATGAAGCTTGAGGAGATAACCGCCTATACGGAAAAGTGCTTCAACGGCGAGCCCGCGACCTGCTCGCTCGCCTGCCCGTTCCGCATGGACGTCAGACAGCTTCTTACCAATATCGCCAAGGGCCGCTGGTCGGCCGCCTACAAGACCTACCGCACGGCCGTCATGTTCCCCGTCATGGTCAGCAGGATGTGCCCGCGTCCGTGTCTGGAGCGCTGCCAGCGCCTCGACCTCGGCGACGAGCCCATCGACATGGGCGCGCTGGAAAAGGCGTGCGTCGACTATGTCAAAAACCCGCGCCCGGAGCGCTATACCATCCCACCGAAGACGGAGAAGATCGCCGTCGTCGGCGCGGGACCTGCCGGGCTCGGCTGCGCGCTCAGCCTTGCGCTCAAAAAATACAAGGTCGCCCTTTTTGACAAAGAGGACGGCTGGGGCGGCTCGCTTCGCGCGAGGGACGACTTCGCGGAGATCGAGGCGGATATCGCGTTCCAGTTTTCCGGTGTGGAGATCGAAAAAGCTTTCGGGCGCGAGATAGCCTCTCTCGACGAGCTGGCCGATTTTGACGCAGTCTACGTCGCCACGGGCCGCGGCGGCAGCGACTTCGGCCTCGCCGGCTCGTGGGACGCGGAGCTGCTCTCCACCTCGCGCGAAAAGGTCTTCATGGGCGGCGAGGTCTGCGGCGTAGACCCGATACGCGCTCTCGCCGACGGGCAGGATCTCGCCAGAAGGCTCGAGGTCTGGTTCCAGACGGGCAAGCTCACCTCTGACGCGCTCCCGCGCGACTGCGGACGAGCCGTCGACCACACTGGCGCGGAAAAGGCCGCGCGCGTCGAAGTCGTCAGCGAGGAAACGGCCATGGCCGAGGCCGCGCGCTGCCTCCAGTGCGACTGCAGGGCCTGCATCGACGGGTGCGAGATGCTGACCTGGTACCGCAAAAAGCCCCGCAAGCTCGCCGTCGAGGTCTATACCGACTCCAAGGCTAATCCGCCCATCGCGACCCACTCCATGACGCGGCAGGCCTACTCCTGCAGCGACTGCGGGCAGTGTAAGGCCGTCTGCCCCGTGGGTGTGGACATGGGCTCTCTCTTCCGCCTCTCGCGCCAGCTCAGGACGCACGACGCGCAGTATCCGCGCGCGCTGCACGACTACTGGCTCGGCGAGATGGCTTTCCATTCCGACGATGCCGCCTTCGCGTACGTTCCCGAGGGCTGCAAATATATCTTCTTCCCCGGCTGCAGGCTCTCCGCCTCCTATCCCGACCACGTTGAAAAGGCATATGACCTGCTCGCGTCGCGCTCTGCATGCGGGATCGTTCTCGGCTGCTGCGGCGCGCCGGCCTTCTGGGCAGGCGAAGAAAAGCTCTTTGACGACAACCTTGCGAAGCTGCGCGGCATATGGGAGGGCGCGGGCAGGCCGACGATGGTCTTCGCCTGCGCGACATGCGAATCGCTCTTTGCGCGGTATCTCCCCGAGGCCGAGCGAGTTTCGCTCTATTCCCTTATCGAGGCGGGCGACGTTCAGGCCAAACGCGGCGGGAAGGCCGCCGTCTTCGATCCCTGCGCCGCGCGCGACGACCCCGAGGTACGCGCCGCGGTGCGCGCCCTCGCCTCCGCGGCGGGGCTCGAGCTCGAGGAGCTCAGGAACAAGGGCGGCTGCTGCGGCTACGGCGGGCAGATGCGCCTGGCAAACCGCAAGCTCTACGACGAGATCGTATCCAACCGCGCGGCGGGCTCGGAGCTGCCCTACGTCGTCTACTGCGCCAACTGCCGCGAGGTCTTCGCGGCGGGCGGAAAGCAGGCCGAGCACGTCCTCGACCTCGTATTCGACTCTGAGCCGCGCCCCGTCCCCACGATAGAGCAGAAGCGAAAGAACTCCCTCGCCCTGAAGGACGCTCTCTCACGCCGTCTGACGGGCGTCGGCTTTGAGGCTCCGGTCTCCGACTGGAGCGGTGTAAAGCTCGTTATCCCGCCGGATATTCAGAGCCGCATGGACGACGAGCTCATAAGCGCGGACGACGTCCGCGAGACGATATGGAAGGCCGAGCGCGACGGCACCGGCTTCGAGCGCGAAGGGCGCTATCTCGCCTGCCTCGTCACGGATATGCTGACCTACTGGGTCGAGTACGAGCCGGAGGGCGACGGCTTCGCCGTGCGCGACGTATACTCTCACCGCATGAAGTTCAGGCAGGAGGTCTGACCGATGGAAGAATGGAAATGCCGCAAATGCGGCGAGGCGCTCGTCAAGAAAAAGACCGTCTTCGACTATATGGGCCGCACCTTTTCCGAGGACCTCTGGAAGTGCCCTAAGTGCGGCATGGTCTTTATCCCCCCCGACCTCGCGAAGGGCCGCATGGCCGAGGTCGAGGAGATGCTTGAGGACAAATGACCTCCTTCAGCCTTTTCGATCCGGAAAAAACGCTCGCTTCGCTGCGGGCCCAGCTCCGTCTGCTCGGAGAGCGGAGCCGCTTTCGCCGGGATATCTATGCCCGCGCGGAGCTGCGCTCCCTCGACGATCTGGCGGAGCTCCCTTTTACGACTGCGGTTGACATAATTCAAAGCGGCAAGGATATGCTCTGCGTCTCGCCGCGCGAGGTCGCCCGCGTAGTGACGCTCTCCTCGTCGGGAACGTCCGGCACTTCGAAGCGGCTTTATTTCACACGCGGCGATCTCGAGCGCACCGTCGCTTTCTTCGCAGAGGGCATGGACGTCATCTGCCGCGAGGGCGACAGGGCCGCCATCGTAATGCCGGATTCGAACGAGCTCGGTCTTACCGCGCTTCTGACGGAAGGGCTGGCCCGCATCGGCGTCGAGGCAGGGACCGTCCCCCCTCGCGATCACGCGGATACCGCGGCTCAGCTGAGGGACTTCGGGCCGGACGTCATAGTCGGCGCGCCGGTCTTTTTGAGGCGCATCGCTCTGGAGTCGGTTGACATAAAGCCTCGTGCCGTGCTCGTTTCCACGGACTACTGCGCGGAGAGCGCCGTTAAAACGATAGCCCGCGTCTGGGGCTCGGAGGTCTTCACGCACTACGGGCTGACCGAGACGGGGCTCGGCTGCGCTGTCCAGTGCCGCGAGCTTGACGGCATGCACATCAGGAGCGACGAGCTCTATATCGAGATAGTCGACCCCTCGACGGGAGCTCCCCTGCCCGACGGGACTCCCGGCGAGATAGTCATATCGACGCTGAGGCGCGAGGCGATGCCTCTCATACGCTACCGCACTGGCGATATAGGGATAAAGGGCCTGTGCAGGTGCGGCGCGCCCTCGCTGATGAAGGTCCTCGGAAGAGCGGACGAGCTTTCCCGCACGCCTTCCCTCTACGAGCTCGACGAGCTGCTGCTCGGCTGCGACGGCATACTCGACTTTTCCGCCTCGCGCGGGCCGGACGGACTGGAAGTGACCGTCGACGGCGACGCGGAGGCTGCCGCGAAGCTGCTGCCCGGGGCAAGGATAAAAAAAGGAGCCGCCGCCCCACCTTCGGGGCGCGGGAAACGGCGCATGAGGCAGATATAGAAAAAGCTCCCCGCGAGAGATTCTCGCGGGGAGCTCGTTATTTATTGCGGGATCCGGGCCGGGAAGTTATTCCTCGGTGCTCTCGATGAGGCCGTAGCCGCCGTCCTTGCGCTTGTAGACGACGGAGAACGCCCCGTCCTCTCCGTCCTTCTTGAAGACGAAGAACTCGTGCTCGAGGAGGTTCATCTGGAGTATGGCCTCCTCGACGGACATGGGCTTGATGGCAAACCTCTTCGTGCGCACGACGTCGAACTCGTTCTCCTCCGGCTCGTCGGCCGGAACGGCGAGCTCCTGCTCGACGGCGCCCTCGCGCAGACGCTTGGCAAGGCGGGTCTTGTTCTTCGCGATCTGACGCTCGATGGCCGACACGGCAGCGTCGACGGAGGCATACATATCGCTGGTGGACTCGCTGGCTCTGTAGATGAGGCCGTTGTTCCTGACGGTCACCTCAGCCTTCTCGAAGCCGCGCTTGCTGGAGAAGGTCACGTAAGCCGTCGAGTCGCCGCGAAAGAGCCTCTCGAGCTTGCCTATCTTCTTCTCGGCGTAGGCGTGCAGCTCGGCGGGGACGTCCGCTTTCTTCTCGGTGTAGACGAACTTCATTGGTATCGCTCCTTTCATTAAGAGAGGTCCTGTAAGTATTATAACGCATCCGGGGCGAAAATGGAATGCTTATTTTGCGTCCGGAACGCTTTTGTCCGCATTTTTCGTATACCCGGCCCTTCCACGGCATAGAATCTTTCAGAACGGAGGGACGGCTATGGTATTTGAAGACAAGGCAAGGCAGGACGCGCCCGCTCAGCTCACGCTCTCGGCGCGCAGCAGGCTCACGGTCTCCGGCGTCAAGGACGTCACGGGCTTCGACGACGCTTCCGTCGAGCTCGATACGGCGGTCGGGCTGCTCATCATACGCGGACGCGAGCTGAAGATACAGCGCCTGAGCATCGACGGCGGCGACCTGATCGTCACGGGGACGGTCGACTCGCTCGTCTACGAGGAGCCGCGCAAGCCGCGCCTCAAGCTCTTCGGGAAGCTCTGATGGAGCTCGACATCGGCGCGCAGGGTACGGCTGCGCTCATCTCCGCCGCGGCGGGCTTCGCGCTCGGGATGTTCTACGACATCCTGGGGACGGCCCGCCGCGCCCTGCGCCTGCGCTTCCTGACGCCGCTTCTGGATATCCTGTTCTGCCTCGCCGCGGGGACAGTCCTGCTCTTCCTCGGATTATGGCAGGGCGGAGGCTCGCTCAGGATATACATGCTGCTCTTTCTGATCGGCGGAGCGGCAGTCTGGTTCGCGCTGTTTTCCGGTATCGCGGGGCGCGTCTTCCGGTTTACATACTGCATTTTGGCGCGTATATGGCTTTTTTTGACGTTTCCCTGCAAAAAAACCGCATTTTTCTTAAAAAAAGTGTTGTTTTTCTGCATTTTTTATTTGAAAAATCTGAAAAAATGGTTTACAATAAAAAGCAACCCGGCTATCCCAGCGCAATCGGCAGAGCCTACGGAGGAACTTCAGGATGAGAATAAAGCGGGCAGGACTTATTACATGCCTCGTCATCTTAATACTGACAGTTTACGCGGCGGTGACCCTTATCGGACTGCGCGTCCGCATAGAGGACGCAAAGGCAAAGACCGTCGAGATCGCGGCTCAGGTCGAGGAACGCGAGCGGGCGAACGAGATCCTTCGCTATGAGATAGCGCACAGCGGAGACCCTGAGACCTATGAGACCGTCGCGAGGACGAAGCTCGGTCTTATCAGACCCGGCGAAGAGATATTCTACGACGCGAGCGGCCGCTGATACGCGGACGGCGCGGTATACATAAGGAGGACAGCTCATCCGATGGATCTGGTCGTGGGTTCCGTCTACGAAGGCAAAGTCACAGGCATAACCAAGTTCGGCGCTTTCGTTCTGCTCCCGGGCGGAAAATCCGGCCTGGTGCACATCTCCGAGATAGCCTACACGTACGTAAACGACGTCAAGGATCATCTTCAGGAGGGTCAGCAGGTCAAGGTCAAGCTCATCGGCATCGACGACAACGGCCACATAAATCTCTCCATCAAGAAGGCCATGGACCCCCCTCCGCCGGCCCCCCGCCCCGCAAGGCAGGCTCCTCAGGCCGCTCCCAGGAGCAGCGCCTCCTCCAGCTTTGAGGACAAGCTCAAAAGATTTATGGCCGACTCCGACAACAAGATGAGCGATCTCCGTCAATACTCCGACAAGAGAAGCTCGCGGAGAAGAAAATAGACCCGTTCCCGTGATGCCGACCGGTATCACGGGTCTTTTTTATAAAAAAGCCGGCGGACCGGGCATGACCCGTCCGCCGCAAAAAAAGGGTTATGGGATAAAGATATGGTCGCTCGCTTGCGCTTCGCGCTTCATTGGATAAGCTGTATCTGCATAATAGCCCTTCTGGAATAAATTGTCAATAGGTAGTTTTGTCTGTTTTTGTCTTTTCGGAGGTGCCGGATGAAAAACATTTCCTGCGAGGATATATCTGAGCTCGTCGCGCAGCTCTGCGTGCGCGCAGCCACCGTCCTCCCGCCGGACGTCGCGGAGCTGCTGGAGAAGGCCGCGAAGGCGGAGAGCTGCCCCGCCGCTGCCGCCGCTCTGGGCGATCTGGTCGAGAACTTCGGCTACGCCGCCGAATCCGGCCTTCCCATATGTCAGGACACGGGCATGGCCGTCGTCTTCGCCGACGTCGGGCAGGATGCGCATATTACGGGCGGACTTTTCGAGGACGCGGTCAACGAGGGCGTGCGGCGCGGCTATGAGCGCGGATATCTGCGCAAGAGCGTCGTGGGCGACCCGCTGCGGCGCGTCAACACCGGGGACAACACCCCCGCCGTCATCCATACGAGGCTCGTCGCGGGAGATGGGATAACGATCACAGTCGCCCCGAAGGGCTTCGGCAGCGAGAATATGAGCGCTCTGGTCATGCTGCTGCCCTCTGCTTCGGCCGAGACGGTCGCAGAGGCAGTCGCGGACGCGGTCGTCCGCGCGGGAGCGAAGCCCTGTCCCCCGCTGATAGTCGGCGTGGGGCTCGGCGGGACGGCGGAGCAGGCGATGCTCGCGGCAAAGCGCGCGCTCCTTCGCTCCGGAGAGAATGCAGACCCCTTCTATGCCTCGCTGGAGGCAGACGTCCTCACGAGAATAAACAGCCGCGGCTGCGGCGCGCAGGGCTTCGGCGGGTCGAATACGGCGCTCGCCGTCCGCATAGAGCCGCTGCCGACGCACATTGCGGGTCTCCCCTGCGCGGTCAATATAAGCTGCCACGCGGACAGACATGCGGCGGGGTCGCTCTGATATAAAACTAAATGAAGAAACCGGCGCGAACGATCAGTTCACGCCGGTCTTTTTTACTGCAGCCTGCGTATGGCGCGCTCGATCTCCTCGCGCTCGGAGCCGCTGATGATGCCCCATTCCGCTTTCATCAGGCGCAGCACCTCGCGGTAAGCCTCGATCGCTCCGGCCTTGTCGCCGCGTATCTCGCATATGTGGGCGATGCTCACGGCGCTGTCGACGTACTTCGGGGAGGGCTGTATCTCCTGCCCCCGGCGATACCACTCGATCGCCCTGTCGTATTCCTGGCGCTGGGTGTAAATGTCGCCGAGAGTGGTGTCCCGGCACCATTCCTGTCCCTCCATGGCCTCCAGCGCGCGGAGCTGCTTTTCGCACTCGGCGCCGTCGCCCGCCGCCTCCGCGATGAGATAGCGGTACATGGTCGTGCGGAAGGTATTGTCGATGGCGGCGAGCTTGTTCAGCCATTCGCGCGCCTCGGCGAGGCGTCTGTCGTCGATGAGGTTGTCAAGAAGCCACATGAGGACGGCGCGGTTGGTCGGCTCGCGGCGGCAGAAGTCCTCGAAATACTCGATGAGGGCGTGATGATTGCGTACGTTCCAGTCCGGCATATAGCTGCCCCAGGCGTTGGCAAGCTCGCTTACGGCCTCGCGGTCGCCCCCGGTCTTCTCGACGGCGGTCTTCCCCCGCTCTACGGCCAGCATACGGTACTGCTCGGCCTGGTGGTTATACAGCACCGCAAGCAGGAGCTGCGCTCTGCCCTCGAGGTCTTTATCCTCGGCAAAGGCGAGGAGCCTGTTCTCGATCCCGCGCAGCTCGGCCTCGCTTATAAGGGCGCTGTCGTATATGTGGTTTTCCAGCCTGTCGAGCTCCTGCTCCGGGGTCATGGCGAAGAGCGTGTCTATCGTGACGCCGAAGAATATCGCTATTTCCGGCAGGAGCTGCACGTCCGGCATGCTGGCTCCGAGCTCCCACTTGCTGACTGTCTGCGGCGTCACGTTGAGCGCGGAGGCCAGCGCCTCCTGCGTGATGCCGCGGTCGTTTCTCAGGCGGCGTATTTCTTTTCCCATTTCCATGACGGGTCACTCCTTTTGTTTCATGGCCTTATATTAGCAGACTCCCGGCAGAAAAACCAGCTACCGCTGCGCGAGTCGGCTCGCACGGCGGTTGAGCGGCGGTCGGAACGCGGGCAGGGCTCTTTTTTTGCTTTTTGCTATTGAAAGCTTGACCGCATTTGTTGTATATTGTATATGAGGAAATTTGGGATTTCAACTCGGAGGACTCTCATGACCATATTCAATATCATCGCTCTGCTTGGCGGTCTGGCGCTGTTTCTGTACGGCATGCACGCCATGTCGTCGGGGCTGGAAAAGCTCTCCGGCGGCCGGCTTGAAAAAACGATCTACCGCATGACCTCAAATCCCCTGACGAGCCTGCTGCTCGGCGCCGGGATCACGATAGCCATACAGTCGTCTTCGGCGACGACGGTCATGCTCGTCGGTCTGGTAAACTCCGGCGTCATGCAGCTCGAGCAGACGATAGGCGTCATCATGGGCTCGAACATTGGCACGACGCTCACGGCGTGGATACTCTCGCTGGCGGGTATAGACAGCAGCAGCATCGGGCTGAATCTGCTCAAGCCCGAGAACTTCGCCCCGATAGCCGCCTTTATAGGCATGCTGATGGCGATGCTCTCGAAAAAGCGCAAGAGGCAGGATATAGGCTATATCCTCGCCGGCTTCGGCGTTCTCATGTTCGGCATGACGCTTATGAGCTCCTCCGTCAGCCCGCTCAAGGATTCCCCCAGCTTCACCGGCATCCTCACAGCCTTCGAAAATCCCTTCCTCGGCATCATCGTCGGCGCGATATTCACGGGCATAATCCAATCCTCCGCGGCGAGCGTCGGCATCATGCAGGCCCTCTCGCTTACGGGCGGGATCAACTACGCCGTCGCCATGCCGATAATCATGGGCGTCAACATCGGGACCTGCGTCACCTCCCTCATCTCGACGATAGGCGTCAACAAAAACGCGAAGCGCGTCGCCTTCATCCACTTCTCCATCAAGATCATCGGAACGATAATCTGCATGATACTCTACTATATCGCCAAGCTGGCTCTGCATCCGGCGATATTCTCCGCGGCGGCCTCCCCCTGGGGCATAGCGCTCTGCCACACGATATTCAATATCCTGACGACGATCATCCTCTACCCCTTCTCCAGAAGGCTCGTCAAGCTCTCCCGCCTTTGCATCCGCGACAAGAACGAGATCGAGACTTACGCCTTCCTCGACGAACGCCTCATCAACACCCCGTCCTTCGCGATCTCCGAGTGCCACAACAGGACCTGCGAGATGGCGATACTCGCGCGGGACACCTTCATCGACTCCATCCAGCTCAATAAGAGCTATTCGCCGCGCCTCGCCGAGCGGATAAAGGAAAATGAGGACAGGCTCGACGAATACGAGGACAAGCTCGGCACCTTCCTCGTCAAGATATCCAGCAAGGATCTCTCCGACAGCGACTCGAAGGAGGTCTCCAAGCAACTTCACACCATCGGCGATTTCGAGCGCATCGGCGACCACGCGATAAACATGGTCCGCACGGCGGACGAGAGATTTGACAAGAGCATCGCCTTCTCCGACGAGGCCAACGGCGAGCTCGCCGTCATTTCCTCCGCCGTCACGGAGATACTGACGATAACGACCAAGGCCTTCGAGGACGGAGATCTTGAGCTGGCCGGCAGGGTCGAGCCTCTCGAACAGGTCATCGACTCGCTCATAGCCGAGTGCAAGTCAAATCACGTGCGCCGCCTGCGCAACGGCGCGTGCACGATAGAGCTCGGATTCGTGCTCTCCGACCTGCTGACGAACTACTCGCGAGTCTCCGACCACTGTTCCAACATCGCCGTCGCGCTCATCGAGGTCGCGCAGAACGCCTTCGATACGCACGAATACCTGGGCGAGATAAAGTCCATGGACAACCCGGAATTCAAGCAGGCCTTCGACGAATACATGGAGAAATACAGGTTCAACTGAATAAAAAACGCCCCGGAACGTCCGTTCCGGGGCATTTTTATCTGCCTTTAGCTGTATGAGCCCTCGATCCGCAGGAGGGATATCTTCGTTTCAAGGCCTCCCGCGTAGCCCGTCAGGCTGCCGTCCGCGCCTATGACGCGGTGGCAAGGGACGATGATCGATATCGGATTAGCCCCGACCGCGCCTCCGACGGCGCGGGGCGAGGCCTTTATGCCCGCGGCTCGGAGCTTGTCCGAGAGAGCGCCGTAGGTCGTCAGCGCGCCGAAGGGGATATCCCGCAAAAGCTCCCAGACGCGCAGGCGAAACGGTGTCCCGCTCATGCGCAGGGGCGGCATGAAGCCCGGCTCGCGGCCGGAGAAATAGGTCTCCAGCCAGCGCACTGTCAGCTCAAAAACGGGCAGCTCCGCGAGCTTTCCCGCCGCGGGGGCGTTTTTCTCCGTCCAGAGCCCGGTCAGCGCCTCTCCGTCGCTCGCGAGCGTCAGCTGTCCGACCGGGGAAGGCACTTTTTTATAGTACACGGAGCTCACTCGGCGCTCAGCTTTATGATCTCGATGATGATGTTCGAGACCTCGGTCAGCGCGAAGGTCGGGATAAATTCGAAGCGGCTGTGGAAGCCGAAGCCGCCCGTGCAGATATTCGGGCACGGCAGGCCCATATAGGAAAGGCGCGCGCCGTCCGTGCCGCCGCGGATGGGTATCGTTTTGGGCTCGAGGCCTCGATTGCGCATGGCCTGCTCGGCGATCCGGACGACCTCCATGTGCTCCTCGATCTTCTCGCGCATGTTGTAGTAGCTGTCGGCCATGTCGACCTTGAAGCTTCCCTCGCCGTACTTTTCGTTCATAAAGGCGGCGGCGTTTTTGAAAAAGAGCTTCTTGGCCTCGAACTTGGCCCTGTCGTGGTCGCGTATGATGTAATCTACGGTCACGCAGTCGCACGCGCCGTGTATCTCGTCAGGATGGTAGAAGCCCTCGTAGCCCTCGGTATACATCGGGTTCTCACCCGCGGGGAGCAGCGCCTGAAACTCAGCCCACATGAGCAGCGCGTTCTTCATCGAGCCCTTGGCCGAGCCCGGATGCGTGCTGCGGCCCCTGACGGTCAGCTTGGCGCCCGCGGCGTTGAAGCACTCATACTCTATCCCGCCGAGCCAGCCGCCGTCGACGGTATAGGCGTAGTCGGCGCCGAAGCCCTCGACGTCGAAAAGGTCCGCGCCGTGGCCGACCTCCTCGTCGGGCGTGAAGCCTATGCAGACCTTGCCGTGCTTTATAGTCGGGTCAGAGAGAAGGCGCTGGGCGGCGTCCATTATCTCGGCCACGCCGGCCTTGTCGTCGGCTCCGAGGAGCGTCCTCCCGTCGGACGTGATGAGTTCTTTGCCGACGAACTCGGCCAGGAGCGGCTCGTCCTCCTGCCTGAGCACGACGCCCTCGCCTATTTCCAGGTCGCCGCCCTCGTAGATGCGGCGGACGGGCGTCACGCCCGACGCGGGAACGGCGGGAGACGTATCGAAATGCGATATGAAGCCCACGGCGGGCGCGGGCTTTTCGATATTGGAGGGGATCTGCGCGTATACGTAGGCATGTTCCCTGTCGATGCGCGCTTCGGCTCCCATCTCGCACAGCTCGTTATAGAGCCGCTCGGCGACGGCGAACTGCTCCTTCGTGCTGGGGATGACGTCAGCCTCCGCGGACTGGGAGTCCATGCGGCAGTATTCTATGAATCTCTCGGCTACATCTTTCATGCTATCATCTCCGAAGTCTTTTTTGGTATGTAAAAAGTATATAATATCGCGCCCCGATTTTCAACCGAGCACACGAAGCAAAAATATCTTCTTTTACTATCGCTTTTTTTCGTTAAACGTGTTATTATTAATCAAAAGACTATTTATTTAGGAGTAACTGTCATGGTCATTACTATTATCGACATCGGCATGCTCGGCGATATGCTCAACAGGGACGAGCTTCGCAAAATAGGCGAAGTCAGGGAGTATACCTCCGCTGAAGTCATGAAAATGGGCGTCGTCAAGTGCATGAACGAGACGGACGTCGTTCTCGGAGGCTTCAGGTTCCTCACCAACGACGTCATGGATCAGCTTACCAACCTCAAGCTCGTCGTCATTCCCGCCACGGGCTTCAACGCCTTTGACGTCGACCACGCGAGAAAGTGCGGCATCTCAGTCGCCAACAACCCCGACTACGGCACGGCTCCCGTCGCGCAGCACGCGATAGCTCTCCTGCTCTACCTCACCAACCAGATCGCCTACTACAACAACGCCCTCCGCTCCGGCGACTTCATGCAGACGATGAAGGGCATCATGGGCGACGCTCCCCTCATTGAGCTGGCGAACAAGACGATAGGCATCATCGGCTTCGGCAGGATAGGCCGCAACGTCGGCAAGATGGCCGCCGGCCTCGGCATGAAGGTCCTCGCCTACGACATATTCGAAAATGACGAGGGCAGAAAGCTCGCCGAGTACACGACGCTCGACGACCTGCTCGCCCGAAGCGACGTCGTCTCGCTCAACTGCCCCAGCACGAAGGAGAACAGGCATATCATAAACGCCGAAACGCTGGCCAAGATGAAGGACGGCGCGTTCCTTATAAACGACGCGCGCGGCGACCTCATCGACGAGGCGGCGCTTGCCGACGCGCTCCGCTCCGGAAAGCTCAGAGGCGCCGGGCTCGACGTCGTCGAGAAGGAGCCCGCAGGGCCCGACAATCCTCTTCTCAATCTCCCCAACTGCATCATCACGCCGCATATCGCATGGACTCCCATCGAGAGCCGCCAGAGAATGGCCGACACCATGGTCGAGACGGTCCGCGCATTCGCCAACGGCACGCCCATCAACATAGTCAACTGAAAGCAAAAAAGTCAGGCGGTACGGAAATCTTCCGTACCGCCTGTTTTTTTATTTTCAGAAGAGCGACATCTGCGCGGCGTCAGGCATGTCCCCGAATACGCCGAGCTTCTTGAGCGTCTCTATATGCGTCTTGGAGACCTTCGAGCAGGCCGCGGCAAATTCCTCGATGGAGATGAAATCGTCGTTTCTGTGGGCGGCTATGTCGAGCGCCGCCGTCTCGCCGAGGCCGGCGACCGCCGCGAAAGGCGGTATGAGCCGCTTGCCGTCGACCGTGAACTTCGTCGCGTCGGACTTTCGCAGATCCATGGGCGCGAAGTCGAAGCCGCGGCTGAGAAACTCGTACACGACCTCGAGCGTCGTGAGCTTGTCCTGCTCGAGAGTCGTTATATCTCCCTTGGCGTAGAGCTCCTTGATGGCCGAGCGCACTTTGTCGATGCCCGAGGTCATGAGCTCCAGATCGAAGGCGGGGGCGCGGACGGTAAAGTAGGCGCAGTAGAACTCTATGGGTCTGTGGACCTTGAACCAGGCGATGCGAAGCGCCATCGTCACGTAGGCGACGGCGTGCGCCTTCGGGAACAGGTACTGGATCTTCTTGCAGGAGTCTATGTACCACTCCGGGACGTTCAGCTCGCGCAGCTCGTCCTCTATGCCCTCGGGCCAGCTCTTGCCCTTAAATAGATTGCCCTTTCTGACGGCCTCCATAAACTTGAAGGCGCGCTTGGCCTCCATGCCCATGCCGATTAGATAGAGCATGATATCGTCGCGGCAGGCGGCCGTCTGCTCGACGGTCGCAGTCCCGCTCAGGACGAGGTCCTTGATGTTCCCCGCCCAGACGCCGGTGCCGTGGGAGAAGCCCGAAAGGCGCACGAGCGTCGATATCCTGTCAGGCTTGGTGTCGACGAGCATCTCGCGTGTGAACCTCGTCCCGAATTCGGGGATGGCGAAGGAGCCCACCTTGCCGATTATGGGGTCGTCGTCGGGAAGTCCGAGCTTTTCCGGCGAGACGAAGATGCTCATCGTGTCGGGGTCGTTGAGCGGAAGGGATATCGCGTCTATCCCCGTGAGCTCGGTGAGCATGTGTATCATGGTCGGGTCATCATGGCCGAGCATATCGAGCTTGAGGAGGTTCTCCTCCATGGAGTGATACTCGAAATGTGTCGTGATGATGTCGCTGTCCGGGTCGTCGGCCGGGTGCTGGACCGGGCAGAAGTCATATACCTCATGGTCCTGCGGGATGACGACCAGACCGCCGGGATGCTGCCCCGTCGAGCGCTTGACGCCCGTGAAGCCGCGGCTGAGCCTGTCCTCCTCGAGGCGCGATTTCTTGATGCCGCGCTCCTCGAGGTATTTTTTAACGTAGCCGTAGGCCGTCTTCTCGGCTACGGTCGTTATCGTCCCGGCGCGGAAGACGTGCTCGGCGCCGAAGAGCTCGATGGTGTCCCTGTGGGCCTGCGCCTGATATTCGCCGGAGAAGTTGAGGTCTATATCGGGGACCTTGTCGCCTCCGAAGCCGAGGAAGGTCTCGAACGGGATATCGAAGCCCTCCTTGGCGTACTTTTCCCCGCATATCGGGCATACCGCATCGGGCATATCGGGCCCGCAGCCGTAGTCCTTGCCGGCCTCGAAGTCGCAGTGGTGGCACTTCGGGCAGCGATAATGCGGCGGGAGGGCGTTGACCTCGGTTATGCCGGAGAAAAACGCGACGACGGAGGAGCCGACGCTGCCTCGCGAGCCGACGAGATAGCCGGCGGCGTTGGACTTTGCGACGAGCTTCTGGGCGCTCATGTATATGACGTCGTAGCCGCGGGCAAGGATGTCCTTGAGCTCGGCCTCGACGCGGTCGGTCACGATAGCGGGCGGGTCTTCGCCGTACATGGCGTGCAGCTTGCCGTAGACGAGGTCCTGCAGCTGCTTTGCCGAGTTTTCTATCATGGGCGGGAAAAGGCCCTTCGGGAGCGGCGCGACGACGTCTATGGAGTCCGCGACGGCGTTCGGATCGTCGATGACGACTTTTTTCGCCGTCTCCGGCCCGAGGTAGGCGAACTCCTCGAGCATCTCGTCGGTCGTCTTGAAGTATATGGGAAGCGGCCTGTCCGCGTCGGAGAACTTGTTGGAGAGCAGGATGCGGCGGAATATCTCGTCGTCCGGCTCGAGGAAATGCACGTCCCCCGTCGCGCAGACGGGCTTGCCGAGCTTCTCTGCCAGCTCGACGATGCGGATATTATACCCGCGAAGCTCGTCCTCGTTGGCGGCCTTTCCCTCGGCTATCATGAAGGCGTTGTTGCAGATGGGCTGTATCTCCAGGAAATCGTAGAACGAGGCGAGGCGGTCGAGCTCGGCGTCGCTGCGGTTGCCCGTCACGGCGCGGAATACCTCCCCGTTTTCGCAGGCGCTGCCGAGGATGAGCCCCTCGCGCTTTTGCATCAGCAGGCTCTTGGGGATTATGGGCTGCTTGCGGAAATGCTTGAGATGCGCCAGAGAAACGAGCTCATAGAGGTTGCGCAGGCCCTGCTGAGTCTTGACGAGGATGATGAGGTGCCTCGGCTGGCCGCGCAGCTCGTCCGGCACGCGGATGGAGGCGAGATAGTCGTTTATACCCGCTATCGTCGTCACGCCCGCCTCGCGGAGTTTTCCGAAGAAGTTGAGCGCGATGAGGCCGCAGGTCTCGGCGTCGGCGTCGGCGCGGTGGTGATTGAATTCGGGCAGCGAGAGCGCGCCCGCGACGACGTCCAGCGAGAAGCGCTTGAGCCTCAGGAGCAGCGAGCGCGACATCGTCAGAGTATCGACGGAGGCGTTTGGGCATTTCAGGCCGTATCTGTCGCAGGCGGCGCGGATAAAGCCCATGTCGAAGGCGGCGTTATGCGCGATGAGCGGCAGCCCGCCGGCAAATTCGAGGAATCGCCTGACGGCCTCCTCCTGCCCCGGGGCGCCCTCGACGTCCTCGTCGTGTATTCCGGTCAGGCGCACGACCTCGGCGGGGATGCTCCGGCCGGGATCGACGAAGGTGCACATCCTGTCGACGGCTCTGCCGCCGGAAAAGCGCACCGCGCCTATCTCTGTAATGGCGTCGCTGCGGGAGCTGAGGCCCGTCGTTTCAAGGTCGAAGGCGACGAAATCGCCGTCTATCGTCTCGTCCGCGGCGCCGCTGACGGCGACATGGTCGTCGACGTCGTTTATGTAGTAGGCCTCGCAGCCGTAGAGAATCTTGACGCCGTATTTTTTGCCCGCATTGCACATGTTCGGGAAGGCCTGCACGACGCCGTGATCTGTCACGGCGATGGCCTTGTGCCCCCAGCGGGCGGCGGTCTTGACGACCTCGTCGATGTCCGTCAGCGCGTCCAGCTGGGAAAAGCGCGTATGCAGATGCAGCTCGACGCGCTTTCCGGCCTCGCAGGTATCCATGCGGACGGGCTTTTCCATTTTGCAGATGCTGACCGGCTCCATGGAGAGGTCGTCGCACCAGCGGTTGAAGGATACGGGACCCGCGACGCGCAGATACATCCCGTCCTCAATGTCCATGAGGACGTTGTCGGCCGGGTCGCGCAGCATCTTGGAGACGCGCAGCGTCCCGGTATGGTCCGTGATATTGAAATCGACTATGTGCAGTCCGCCGCGGACGGTGCGCTTCTCCGTTCCGAAAACCTCGCCCGTCACGGAGACCTTTCCGGCGTACTGGTCGAGGTCGCCTATGGGGGTATCCTTGCCCTTTATGGCGTTTCCCATGAGCTGACGGCGGCCGTTTTTCTGCTCGGCAGTCTGCGGAGCGGGTGCGGAGGCCGCAATGGAAACGGCGGAAAGCCCGAACTCCGCCTTTACGGCACTCTCTATGAGCGAGACGGTCACGGGAGCGGGCGGATGCGGGAAGAAGAGATCGGCGGACAGCGAGCCGGACGCTCTGTCGATGCGGAGCGCCGTCACGGTCGTGCTCTCGAGAAGCTCGCGGAGCTCCGCGTCCTCCCGGCAGCAATCGAAAATGTCATAGAACTTCTTAGCCATCTCTGTCCTCCGAAACGAGCGCTATGAGCGCCCGCGCCAGCTCCGATTCCGGAAGTCTGGCAACTTCCCTGCCTTTTTTGAAGAGTATGCCCCAGTCCGTGCCGCCGGCGACGCCGAAATCGGCTTCTGCCGCTTCGCCCGGGCCGTTGACCGCGCAGCCCATGACGGCGACGGTCACGTCCCTGTCCAGGCCGGCGAGGCCTTCCTCCACCTGACGGTAGAGCCCCATCAGGTCTATTTGGGTGCGCCCGCAGGTCGGGCACGCGATGATATTGACGCCGCCTCGGAGACCGAGCACGCGCAGGAGCCTGCGCGCCGTCTCGACCTCCCTGACGGGGTCGTCGGTAAGCGAAATGCGGACCGTATCGCCTATGCCGTCGATGAGCAACGCTCCGACGGCGGAGGCGGCCTTCATGAGCGCGCTGTCGCCCGCGCCGGCCTCGGTCAGGCCTATATGTATCGGATAATCCATCCTCGCCGCGGCGAGGCGGTTGGCGGCGACCGTCGTCCTCACATCGGAGGCCTTGAGCGAAATGCATATATCAGAAAAGCCGAAGCGCTCGAGCATCGCGGCCTGCGCGGCGGCGCTCTCGACCATGGCCTCGGCGGTCACGCCGCCGTATTTGGCCAGCAGCGGCTTTTCGAGGCTGCCTCCGTTTATGCCTATGCGTATGGGGATGCCCGCCGCGCGGCAGGCGTCGGCCACGGCGCGGACATTTTTCTCCCCGCCGATGTTGCCGGGATTTATCCTTATCTTGTCTGCGCCCGCCTCGGCGGCGGCGAGGGCAAGCCTGTAATCAAAATGGATATCCGCGACGACAGGGAGCCTTACGGCATCCTTTATCGCGCGGATGCTCTTTGCCGCCTCGATATCGGGCACGGCGACGCGCACGATGTCGCACCCTGCCTGCTCAAGGCGGCGTATCTGCTCCACCGTGGCCGGGACGTCCTGCGTCCTCGTATTCGTCATTGACTGGATGCTCACCGGCGCTCCGCCCCCGACGGGTACGGTGCCGACGTTTATCCTTCGCGTCGCCATATCCTACCTCAAAACAGCTTTACTATATCGTTGAACATCACGTACGCCATGAGCGCGAGCAGAAGGACGAGACCGGCCCCGTGGATATAGGCCTCGACCTTCGGATTGAGCTTGCGGCGTATTATCTTCTCTATGCACCAGGAAACGAGCATGACGAACACGCGCCCTCCGTCCAGCGCGGGGATGGGCAGCATGTTCATGACCGAGAGGTTGACGGCGATGAACGCGATGAGATAAGCCACGCTCCAGAGCGCCGCGCTCGTCGTCGGCGAGCTCTGGCCGACCTCGTTTATCATTGAGACGATGCCGACCGGCCCGGAGAGATCGCGCAGCTTCGCGCCGCCCGTTATGAGGTCGCTCAGGCCCATGCGCACCATCTTGACGAAGTATATCGAATTTGCCCACGTCTGGCGGATGAGCTCCCCGAAGGAGCTCTCTACGACCTTGAAATAGAGGCCGTATTTCATCTCCGTCCCGTTTTCGGTCTCGTACTCGCGAAGCTGCAGCGGCAGATCGTCGAGCCTGACGCGCTTTCCGTCCCTGCGGACGACTATGTCCGCGGTCTTTCCGTCGCCCCGGCTCAGATACAGCGTCACCTCCTCGACGAGGCTGACGTGATGCCCGTCGACGGAGACGATGCGGTCGCCCGCCATGAGGCCGTTTTCGCCCTCGAGGGGGAAGCCGTCCATGAACCCGGTCAGCACGGGCTGGGAATAGTATCCCCGGCCGGAAAACAGGATCAGGACGATGAGAAAGCCCACGAGGAAATTCATCAGCGAGCCCGCTATGAGCACGACGAGCCTCTTGGGGATGCTCTTATTGACAAAGGCGCGGGGATCCTCGGCCTCGCCGTCCTCGCCCTCCATGGCGCAGAAGCCGCCTATGGGCAGGGCGCGGAGGGAATACGTCGTCTCCCCTTTTTGCTTCGATATTATTTTCGGCCCCATTCCGATGGCGAATTCGTTGACCTTTATGCCCAGAGACTTCGCGGCGATAAAATGCCCGAGCTCATGGACGGCCACGAGGACGCCGAAGGCCACAATCGCTATGACTATATACATGAATAAACGAACCTCTCGGCCTCGCGGCCCAGTCTCACGACCTCGTCCACGCTCTCGCCGGGCGCTCCGCGGAATTTCTCCACGGCGGCCGCGACGAGGGGATATATGCGGCCGAAGCCTATCCTGCCCGCGAGAAAAGCCGCGACGGCAGCCTCGTTGGCGCCGTTCATGACGGCGGCGTCCCCGCCCGTCCCGCGCGCCACCTCGCGCGCGAGGCGCAGGCAGGCGAATGTCTCGATGTCAGGCTCGAGGAAGGTCAGCGGGGCGCAGGCTGTCAGATCCAGCTTCCTCGCGGGGCCGGGCACGCGCTCGGGCCAGGTCAGCGCGAGCTGGATGGGCAGGCGCATATCCGGCGCGCCCATCTGCGCGACGACGCTCCCGTCGACGAACTCGACCATGGAGTGCACTATGCTCTGCGGGTGGACGTACACGGATATTTTATCCTCGGGCAGGTCAAAAAAATACATGGCCTCAATTATCTCAAGGCCCTTGTTCATCATCGTCGCGGAGTCGACGGTCACCTTCGGGCCCATGCTCCAGTTCGGGTGAGCGAGCGCCTGCTCGACGGTAACGTTCTCGAGCTCGGCGGCGGTCTTTCCGCGGAAAGGCCCGCCCGACGCAGTCAGAACGAGGCGGCTGAGCTCTCCCCCTCCCGCAAGGCACTGGAATATGGCCGAGGGCTCGGAATCGACGGGGAGCATCTCCGCCCCCGTCCTCGCTATCTCGCGGCGGACTATGCGCCCTCCGCAGACGAGAGTCTCCTTATTGGCAAGCGCAAGGCGCTTGCGCTCTCTTATCGCGGTCAGCGACGGGACGAGACCGGCCATGCCGGTTATCGCGCCGACGACTGTATCCGTTTCCGGCAGGGCGGCCGCCTCGGCGACGCCCTCCTCCCCGGAGACGACGCGGATATCCGTATCCGCCAGTGCAAGACGCACCTCGCGGGCCGCGGCCTCGTCGAACATGGCGACGAGACGCGGACGGAACCTCCGCGCCTGCTCGGCCATGAGCCGCGAATTACTCCCTGCGGCGAGCGCGGTGACGCGCAGGCCGAGGGCCCGGATGACCTCGAGGGTATTTTTGCCTATCGAGCCCGTCGAGCCCAGAACGGATACGTTTTTCTTCATTTTACGCTCCGAATGGCGGCCAGATATAAAACATCGCCGCGACGACCGGCGCCAGAGGCACCATGCTGTCGAAGCGGTCGAGTATGCCGCCGTGTTCCTTCAAAAGGGTCCCGTAGTCCTTTATCCCGCTCTCGCGCTTGAAAAGCGAAAAGAACAGGTCGCCCAGCTGCGATACGACGCCGCCGACAAGGCCCATGACGGCCAGCCTTCCGAAAAGCACGTCGGTATGCAGCGCGAATTTGAGTATAAGGCCGTAGATCAGCGCAAAGCCGACGGAACAGACGAGCCCGCCTATCGCGCCCTCTACGGTCTTTTTCGGGCTTGTGCGCGGGGCGAGCTTATGCCTGCCCATGGCTCTGCCGATGAAATACGCCCCGCCGTCGCCTATGAAGGCGATGACGAACGGGACGAGGACTTTATACACCCCGACGGAGCCGCCGCGGCGCAAATAGACGAGCGCGGCAAAGCACACGGGCACGACTGCGCCCGCCATTACGGCGGCGCCCGTCTGCCCCGGCCCGAAGCCGCGCCCCCTTTCATAATATGCAACGGCGTACGCCGCGAGAAGCAGAGCATAGACCGCCATGCCGGCCGCGGCGTATAGAAGCCGCCACTCCATGTAGACGCAGAGCGTTATCCACAGAGCGCAGAGGCAGGCGATGACCGTCATAAAGACGCTCTTGCCGAGGCCGACGCAGCTTAAAAGCTCATGCGCGGCTATCATGGAGATGACGGCGCACAGCAGCGCCGTTCCCCATGAGGGGAGCACCGCCAGCAGGATGAATACCAGCGGCACGCCGACGGCCGCTACCAGCAGACGCGACTTCATAGCGCTATCTGCTCCATGACGTAGGCCTCGATGACGTCGCCTTCCTTGATGTCGTTGAACTTCTCGAAGGTCACGCCGCACTCATAGCCGGAGGCGACCTCCTTGACGTCGTCCTTGAATCTCTTGAGCGAGGAGAGCTCGCCCTCGAAGACGACGATGCCGTCGCGCACGATGCGCGCGGAGGCGTTGCGGGTGATCTTTCCGTCTGTGACGTAGCAGCCGGCGATGGTGCCGACCTTGGAGGCCTTGAAGGTCTGGCGGACCTCGCAGTGGCCAAGCAGGGCTTCCTTGAAGCGCGGGGCGAGCATGCCCTTCATGGCGGCCTCTATCTCGTCTATGCACTCATAAATGACGCGGTACATGCGCATATCGACCTTGTTGCGGGCGGCGCTGTCCCTCGCGGCGGCGTCCGGACGGACGTTGAAGCCGACGATTATCGCGTTGGAGGTCCCGGCGAGCATGACGTCGCTCTCGTTTATCGCGCCGACGCCGCCGTGGATGACCCTCACGCGCACTTCCTCGTTGGAGAGCTTCTCCAGAGACGCCTTGACGGCCTCGACGGAGCCCTGCACGTCGGCCTTGACGATGACGGCCAGCTCCTTGATCTCGCCCTCCTGCAGCTGGGAGAACAGATCCTCCAGAGATACCTTGCGCTGCGGCGCGGACTCGGCCTTCTGCATCTCTTCCCTGCGCTGCTCGGCGAGCTCGCGGGCCATGCGCTCGTCCTCGACGGCGTTGAAAACGTCGCCCGCGTTCGGCGCCTCGGAGAGGCCCGTTATCTCGACGGGGACGCTCGGGCCGGCCTTTTCAAGGCGCGCGCCCTTGTCGTTTATCATGGTGCGGACGCGGCCGACAGCCGTTCCGGCGATGATGACGTCGCCCTGCTTGAGGGTGCCGTTCTGCACGAGCACCGTCGCTATCGGGCCGCGGCCCTTGTCGAGGCGCGCCTCGATGACCGTGCCCTTGGCGAGCCTGTCGGGATTGGCCTTGAGCTCGCGCATCTCGGCGGTCAGGATGACCATCTCGAGCAGGTTCTCTATGCCCTCGCCCGTCTTGGAGGATATCGGGCAGACTATCGTATCGCCGCCCCATTCCTCGGGAAGCAGCTCATGCTCGGTCAGCTGCTGCTTGATGCGCTCGGGGTTGGCGGTGGGTCTGTCCATCTTGCTTATCGCGACGACGATGGGGATGCCGGCGGCCTTGGCGTGGTTGATGGCCTCGACGGTCTGCGGCATGATGCCGTCGTCCGCAGCGATGATGAGTATCGCGATATCCGTGACCATGGCGCCTCTGGCGCGCATGGCCGTAAATGCCTCGTGGCCCGGGGTGTCGAGGAAGGTTATCGTCTTGCCCTTGACCTCGACCTGATAGGCGCCTATATGCTGGGTTATGCCGCCCGCCTCGCCCTCGACGACGTTGGCGTTGCGGATCTTGTCGAGCAGGGAGGTCTTGCCGTGGTCGACGTGGCCCATGACGACGACGACGGGGCTGCGCGGGAGGAGATCCTCCGGCCTGTCCTCGGAGTCGTCTATGAGGCGCTCCTCGATGGTCACGACGACCTCGCGCTCGACCTTGCAGTCGAGCTCCATGGCGACGAGCGCGGCGGTATCAAAGTCGATGATCTCCGAAACGGAGGCAAAAACGCCGAGCTTCATAAGCTGCTTGACAACCTCGGACGCGGTCTTCTTCATGCGCACCGCAAGATCGCCGACGCTGATCTCATCCGGGATCTGCACCTTGAGCTGCTGCTTGCGGGCGATCTCAAGCTGCAGGCGCTGCATCTTCTCGCGCTCCTCCTGCTTCCGCTTGGAGCTGGAGGCCTGCTGCGAGTTCTGCGGGCGCTGACGGTTGCGGTTCTGGATCTTCTGCTTTCCGTTGCCGCCCTTCTTCTGGAGATTCTTCGCGCGCTGATCGTCCGCGAGATCGTCCAGATGCTGGTCATACTTGGAGAGGTTCGTCGTCGCACCGCGCGTGTCAACCACGCGCTTCTCCGCGACCTTGCGCGGCACATGCGGCTTCTGCTCCTTCTCCTTTTTCGGCTGCTGCGGCGCAGCCTGCTGGCCGGCGGCAGGCGCGGCGGCTTCGCCGGGCTTCTGCTCTGCTGCAGGCGCAGTCTTTTCCGGAACAGGAGGATGATAGGTCTCTTTGAAGACCTCCTCCAGACTCTCGATCTGATTGTGCTGGGTGAGGTATTCGAAGATAACGCTCAGTTCCTCATCCTCCAGAACCTGCATATGATTCTTCGGAGTGGTGGCATAGTCCGTCAGGATCTGCGTGATCTCCTTGGAAGTCCTTCCGAAATCTTTGCCCACCTCATGGACTCTGTACTTAATCATTGCGCTCATACATTCTTCCTCCTCTTACCATTTTTCCCAATACCGGATCCGGATGAACGCTGTCTTGCGGAAATCGCCTCAGAGACAGCGGCATACTGCGCCGGATCCTGCATAGCCAGCGCCCCAACAAATGCTGAGGCCAGACCGAGATCTGTAATTGCAAACATGGAGCAGCCCGGCTTGGAAAAAGCCTGCTGCAGCTCTGCCTTTTCATAAGGCAGACAAAGCAATGGAATGCTTCTTGAATAAACAAACGTTTCGGCTCTTTTTC
>JAEFAK010000150.1 GCA_016287555.1 Oscillospiraceae bacterium | reverse complement strand
GGCTCTCCGACCTCGCCCCTTCGAGCTGCGACCACCCGCGCTGCGGCTTCCACGGCGATTTCATCGCCATGCCGGACGGGGTGCTCGCCCTGAGCAGGGCGGACGGCTGCGCCTGCGGGCACGGGAACGCGGCATTGAAAAACAGGCGCTTCGTCGCCCGGCGCTGGAAGCGGACGGACTCCGGACCCGAGCCGGGGACGGACATGACCGACATGGCGACCTTCCTCGCCCGAGTCAGACGCAACGGCTTCACGATAACCGGCATGGCCTTTCAGGACAGGATGAACATCGACCTTGAGCGCGTGCGGACCTGCAGCCTCCACGTTTGGGACGAGGGGCGGATAGTGCCGTTCTGCGTCAAATATATGTGAACATGACGGAACATGAGAGCTTCTGCCTCGCCGTCCTTGAAAGGGCGGGGCTGCAAAAGAGAAAAACGGACCATTCCCTCGCCGTAGCGCTGCTCTCGGCCGAGCTGGCGCGCCGCCTCCGCGCTAAGGGCTACCGGACGGACGTCTCGCTCTGCTATACGGGCGGGCTGCTCCACGATATCCGCCGCTATGAGCGCAGGCACTCCCGCGCGGGGGCGAAGTATCTCCGCGCCCTGGGGCTGCACGCCGAGGCGCGGATCTGCTGGCTGCACGACGGGGAGGACGTCTCGCTCGATCTGAACGACCCCGCGGCGATCGTCTGCCTCGCGGACAAGCTCCTTTCCGGCGACGAGTTCGTCGGCATCGCCGCGCGCTACGCCTATACGGCGAAGAAGTACAGCCACGATCCCGCTCTCCTGCGCACCATAGCCCGCAGGCGGCTCAACGCCTACGCGCTGCAAAGCTGCGTGGAAAACGCGCTCGGCGTCTCGCCGGAGGAAATCTGGCGGGAAGTTGACACGGCGCGAAAACTGTCATATAATAACTAAATGTAAGTCCGAAAGCGAAACAGGTAAACCCTGAATTTATTTTATAAAGAAAGGCGGGTCATAGATGGGAAAATTCTGCCCTGACTGCGGCTCTCCTCTCAACGAAGAGGGAGTATGCGTCGCCTGCGCCGCCGCTGCGGCTGAGCCCACTGTCGATTCGATAGTTGAAGAGATCAAAAATGAAAGCGCGCTCAAGTGGGAGCCCGAGCCCGTGCTCGAGCCCATGGTCCCGCCCGAGCCTGCTCCCGAGCCCGTAAAGACGCCCGAGCCCGCTGCCGCTCCCGAGCCGGAGTTCAAGCCCGCGAGCAAGGCCCCGGTCATCCATCCCCCGGTCTATGCCGCGGCGGATCATACGATCCCCCCGCAGCCGCCCGAGGAGATCCCCGAGCCCGAGCCCGACAGGCCCGCCCGCAAGAGCAAGTGGGAGATCATGTCCAGCTGGGGCACCGTCGGAGCGCTGGCCCTCATGGCCATCCCCGGCATCGGCCTGCTCATCACGATAATCTGGGCCTGCGGAGGCTGCCGCAAGTATGCCAAGCGCAATCTTGCCCGCGCGCTCCTGCTCATCCTCGTCATCTGCCTGATCATCCTCATCATCGGCGGAGCGCTGACGTATCTCTTCGTCGTCAGGCCGGTCCTGCCGGAGGTGCTCGAAAAGATAACGAAGGTATTCGAGGCCCTGTTCGAGGGCTACACCATCTCCTGGAACTGATATATGCTTTCCGCCGCGGCTCTCTTCTTTTGAAGAGGGCCGCGGAGCTTTTTTTCAAACTCCTTGAAAACGCCGCGCCCGTATGATAAATTATCCTTAATGGCCCGATAATAACTCCATCTGAATTTGAAAGGATGACGACTTTTGGACAAGAAATACATCTACCTGTTCACCGAAGGCAACGGGAACATGCACGAACTGCTCGGCGGCAAGGGCGCGAACCTCGCCGAGATGACCAACATCGGCCTCCCCGTCCCGCAGGGCTTCACGATAACGACCGAGGCCTGCACGCAGTATTATGAGGACGGCAAGAAGATAAATGACGAGATCGCCGCGGGCATCATGGAGTATATCTCCAAGCTCGAGAGCATAACCGGCAAGAAGTTCGGCGACCTTGAAAACCCGCTTCTCGTGTCCGTGCGCTCCGGCGCGCGCGCCTCCATGCCCGGCATGATGGACACGATCCTCAACCTCGGCCTTAATGAGGACGTCGTCGAGGTCATGGCCCGCAAGTCCGGCAATCCCCGCTGGGCGTGGGACTGCTATCGCCGCTTTATCCAGATGTATTCCGACGTCGTCATGGAGGTCGGCAAAAAGTACTTCGAGGAGCTCATCGACAAGATGAAGGCCGAAAAGGGCGTCAAGCAGGACGTCGAGCTCGACGCGGACGACCTCAGGGAGCTCGCGAGGCAGTTCAAGGCCGAATATAAAGAGAAGATAGGCGAGGAGTTCCCCTCCGATCCCAAGGAGCAGCTCATGGGCGCCGTCAAGGCCGTCTTCAGGAGCTGGGACAATCCCCGCGCCAACGTATATCGCCGCGATAACGACATCCCCTATTCCTGGGGCACCGCCGTCAACGTCCAGATGATGGCCTTCGGCAATATGGGCGACGACTGCGGCACCGGCGTCGCCTTCACGCGCGACCCTGCGACCGGCGAAAAGAAGCTCATGGGCGAGTTCCTTACCAACGCCCAGGGCGAGGACGTCGTCGCCGGCGTGCGCACCCCGATGCCCATCGAGCAGATGGCCGAGAAGTTCCCCGAGGCTTACGCCCAGTTCGTCAAGGTCTGCTCCATCCTCGAGGAGCACTACCGCGACATGCAGGACATGGAGTTCACCGTCGAAAACGGCAGGCTCTTCATGCTCCAGACCAGAAACGGCAAGCGCACCGCGCAGGCCGCGCTGAAGATCGCCTGCGACCTCGTCGACGAGGGCATGATAGACGAGAAGAAGGCCGTCGCCATGATAGAGCCGCGCAACCTCGACACGCTGCTGCACCCGCAGTTCGACGCAGCCGCCCTCAAGGCCGCGACGCCCATAGGCCGCGGTCTCGGCGCGAGCCCCGGCGCCGCCTGCGGCAGGATAGTCTTCACCGCCGACGACGCGACCGAGTGGAAGGAGCGCGGCGAGAAGGTCGTCCTCGTCCGCCTCGAGACCAGCCCCGAGGACATCACCGGCATGAAGGCCGCCCAGGGCATACTGACCGTCCGCGGCGGCATGACCAGCCACGCCGCCGTCGTCGCCCGCGGCATGGGCACCTGCTGCGTCTCCGGCTGCGGCGACATCGTCATGGACGAGGCCAACAAGAAGTTCACCCTCGGCGGGAAGACCTTCCGCGAGGGCGACGAGATATCCATCGACGGCTCCACCGGCAACATCTACGACGGCCTCATCCCGACCGTCGACGCGACCATTTCCGGCTACTTCGGCCGCATCATGGACTGGGCCGACAAGTACCGCCGCCTGCAGGTCCGCACCAACGCCGACACCCCGCGCGACGCGAAGAAGGCCCGCGAGCTCGGCGCGCAGGGCATAGGCCTCTGCCGCACGGAGCATATGTTCTTCGATCCCGAGCGCATCGCCGCCTTCCGCGAGATGATCTGCTCGGATACCGTCGAAGAGCGCGAGGCCGCTCTTGCGAAGATACTGCCCATGCAGCAGGGCGACTTCGAGGCGCTCTATGAGGCGCTCGAGGGCTGCCCCGTGACGATACGCTTCCTCGATCCGCCGCTTCATGAGTTCGTCCCGACGGAGGAGAAGGATATCGAGGCGCTCGCCGCCGCTCAGGGCAAGAGCGTCGAGAAGATAAAGGGCATCATCGCCGGCCTGCATGAATTCAACCCCATGATGGGCCACAGAGGCTGCCGCCTCGCCGTGACCTATCCGGAGATAGCCGCCATGCAGACTCGCGCCGTCATCCGCGCCGCCATCAACGTCCAGAAGCGCCATCCCGACTGGAACGTCGTGCCCGAGATCATGATCCCGCTCGTCGGCGAGGTCAAGGAGCTCAAGTTCGTCAAGAACGTCGTCGTCCGGACCGCCGACGAGGAGATCGCCGCCGCGGGCGTCAAGCTCAGCTACAAGGTCGGCACGATGATCGAGATCCCGCGCGCCGCGCTGACCGCGGACGAGATCGCGAAGGAGGCGGACTTCTTCTCCTTCGGCACGAACGACCTCACGCAGATGACCTTCGGCTTCAGCCGCGACGACGCGAACAAGTTCCTCACCGCTTACTATGAGCGCAAGATCTACGAGTTTGACCCGTTCGGCAAGCTCGACCAGACCGGCGTCGGCAAGCTTGTTAAGATGGCGACCGAGCTCGGCCGCAGCGCGAACCCCGACCTGCACTGCGGCGTCTGCGGTGAGCACGGCGGCGACCCCAGCTCCGTCGAGTTCTTCCACAAGGTCGGCCTCGACTACGTGTCCTGCTCGCCGTTCCGCGTGCCCATCGCCCGCCTTGCCGCCGCGCAGGCCGCGATCAAGGACATGCCCGCCGACGAGCCCGCGCCCGCGAAGAAGGCGAGCGCGAAGGCGGCTCCCGCCAAGAAGACCGGCGCAAAGAAGAAGTAATATAGCGCCGCGACAGACATGAAAAAATCCCCGATTCGCAAGAATCGGGGATTTTTTGCGCCTGTTTAATACAATACCTCGGGCGAGAGCAGCAACTGGCTCATGTACGCCGCCTGTGCGAACGCCTCGGGCGAGAGGACTTCCTTTCCGGCGTCTATCTCCCGCTGCGTTTCGGTGAGCGTTTGGCAGGCCTTGAGATAGTCGGCCGTCAGCCGTCTGAGACGGCCGGAAAGGTGCTGGAGCACCATCAGCGCCATGGCGGGATTCTGCTCGTAGAGCGCGTCAAGATCCCGTTCGCGGATCTGCTCCGTGCATGTGTCGTCCTCAAGCGCCACGGCGGTCGCCGTGCGCTGCACCCCTTCAAAGAGGCCCATCTCGCC
>JAEFAK010000149.1 GCA_016287555.1 Oscillospiraceae bacterium | reverse complement strand
TGATTGCTGAATCGACAAAGAAAATTGAATGGGAAATAGATGACGGGTTCGGCTTGTTCGGCTTTAAGAACCGTGCCGGTGAATTTATTATTGAGCCTCAATATGCCTATGCCCACAATTTTACCTGCGGCCTTGCCGCGGTCAACCTCAACCGGACGTGGTATCGGACTAAAGAAGGCCTGCGTTTTTATGAGAACCATTATGGTTTTATCAATGAGCGGGGTCAAACGGTAATCCCGTTTGCCTATGATGAGGCGGAGCCGTTTAATAAATACGGCGTTGCTGTTGTTTCTGATCTCAAGCGCTACTATTTGCTCGATACAGAGGGCAATGTCGTTCCGGGAACTGAAGGAATGCTGTTTTCGGATTATTATGACTATGACAGCAGATACCTTGAGTTCCAGTATCCAGGCAACGATCTGGAAGAAAAGAACATCAACGGCATCTATGACACAAAAGAAAGGCACATCCTTTTAGCACCGTCCATTGAAAGTTTTACCGAAAACTCGGAAGATGAAATCTGCGTGGAGAAGTGGACCGGAAAAGACAAATCTGGACATCCCGAATACTCTCGGTATTTCATCGACAGCAACGGCGAACTGCTCTATCCTTGGCTGGCCGGAAAAGGTTTTGAACTCATGTTCCATACCAGTACACCTATGTTGTGGATCGTTAATAAAGATAAAACAGAGGTCCATGGCGCTGAACGCCGCCGCGAACCCCGATTTGGCGTTTATTCCTCAAAAGAGAAGTATGTAATACCCGCAGAATATGAAAAGGTCTTTGAACTTTCCAATATGATTTTTTGCTGCCTTCGCGGAGGCGAAGCCACAATAATTCAAATAGAAGATCAGGACCTATAATATGTCCGGTTTTAGGGACACAGCGTCTGCCATACTGTCTTCGCAAGACCCGGAAACGCTGATGAACGGAGGAAAAACGATGCTGATGAAATATGACTTTCTCGCCGACATACAGTCCGCGCTCGCCATGCTTGACGCGGACGAGGCGCCGGAGTCGCGCGACTTCCTCTCTGCGCTCGCGGAAGACGAAGGCGGCTTCGCGGCCGACCCCTGCGAGACTGCGAACAGGCTTCTCGCGCTCGATCTGCCCGACCCGCTGCCGAAGGTCCTGCGCGACCTCGTCGAGGAGCTCTTTTTCGCCGCTTACTACGACGGCTGCGCCGACGCGCTCAACGACCTCGGCGCGCAGTACTACGGCGGCTGCCGCGGCTTCGAGCAGGACTTCGCCCGCGCCGTCGAGTACTATGAGCTCGCCGCGGCGAAGGGCAGCCGGCAGGCGCGGGAGAACCTCGGTTACTGCCATTACTGCGGGCGGAGCGTGCCCGTCGACTACGAAAAGGCGTTCCGCTGCTTCGCGCCGGGCGCGTTCGAGGGCCGCCTCGTCTCCCTTTACAAGATAGGCGACATGTACAAAAACGGGTACTTTGTCGGGAAGGACCCCGAAGAGGCGTTCCGCATCTATACCCGCTGCCTCGACACGATGACGGACGACGCCGCGCCCAGAGCCGCAGGCCCCGTCTTCCTGCGGGTCGGGACCGCCCTGCTCTGCGGCGAGGGCACGAAAAAGGACCCGAAGCAGGCGCTCGTCTGCCTCCAGCAGGCGGAGCTGTTCCTCTTCGACATGGTCTCCCGCGGGGACGAGGAGTACAGGCAGAGCCTGCATGACGCGATCGACGGGCAGGCGAGGGCCCGCGCGGAGCTCGCCGCCTCCCTCCCGGAATAAGCGCCGTCTCGTTCCCGCCGCCCCGCCCTTGACACTCCCTCCCCCCGGCGGGTATAATGGCAAAAAACGCAGGAGGACACGATATGAAGCTCGGAAAGATAATAGGCTGCGCGGCGCTCGGCGCGCTGGTGCTGTCCGCGATACCGTATAAGTTCACGAAGGACGAGGAGACCGGGGCCCGCGAGATACGCAGCCTGCTCTGGGCGTGGCGGAAGACCCCCGCGCGCGCGGGCGAGACGAAGGATCACTACGCCTTTGCCATACCTCCCTCCGGGCTGGACGCCGCGGACGTGACGAAGACGGCCGCTCCCGCGGAGGAGACCGTCGACCTGACTCCGGCGGACGGGCCTGCCGGGGAAGCTTCCGACGAAGCTCCCGACCCCGCCGAATAGACCGCGTTCTGAGGGCGCCTCCCCGATCGGGGAGGCGTCCTTTCCGTTGTGAAGCAACTGTTAATTTTTCCCGCGCACGCTTGTCTTTTTCCCGCGCGGAGGGTATAATCTGCGAAGCACCGACAACTGGAGGAAAAACGAATGAAACACGGAAAGCTTACCTTGATAATATCCGCGGCGCTGATCATCGCGCTGGCGCTCTCGCTCGCCGGCTGCGCGAAAGCGCCCGCTCCCGCGCCGACCGAAGCCCCGACGGAAGCCCCCGCTCCGACGGAAGCCCCGACGGAAACCCCCGCCCCGACCGAGCCCGCCGAGACGCCCGCCCCCTCCTCCGGGAGGCAGGACGGCAAGCGCTTCGAGGCCGTCATAACCATAGAGGGCATGGAGGAGACCGTGCCCTACGAGCACCTGATAAACGGCGCGCTCGGCTTCGAGATGGACTACGACTACGAGTCCTTCACGCGCACCGCGGAGGCCGACCGCGAGGTCTTCGTCTCGATCTGGGACGATCCGCCGCGCCCCGAGAACTACCTTGAGGTGAGGCGCGATCCGCGCTCCGCCGAGGCCGCAGCCAACGCGATTGGCGCGGTCCTCTCCGAGGACTACGAAATAAGCAGGAGCGAGTTAACGCTCGATGGCGCGGGCGAATGCATCCGCATCGACGCCTCCGAGGACAAAAACGGCATGATGCCCGACCAACTCCTTGCCGTCTATTTCATCCCCGCCCCCGACGGCTGCCGCGTCGCCTCGGCGCACTATTCCATCGAGGCCGCGGAGGGCTTCGGGCGCCGCTTCCGCTGCATGGCGGACACGATCTTCGTCCTGCCCGCGCAGGGCGATGGGAGGATATCCGGCTCGCGCGCGGTCGGTGCCGTCCGCAGATACTGCATCGCCGCCAACCCGGACCTTGAGAGCGTCGAGCAGGCCGGCGAGTACCCGGTCTACTGGGAGCTGGAGAGCGAGGACGCGGACGGGATAGTCGTCCTCTTCCGCTCGTACACGGGCGCGCAGACGTTCTACCACGTCGACCCCGTCTCCGGCGAGACGTACGTCACGGAGCTCGCCCCCGGCGCGGACAAGGAAATACGCACGGACGAGACGCTGAACGTCTGGGACTGGTCCTTCTGAAAAAACACGAAGCGGGGCTTCGGCACATGCCGGAGCCCCGCTTTTTTGCGCCCGTTCATCCCCCGCCGAGGGACTTCGCCTTTTCGTACACCCAGTGCAGGTGCTCGTCGGGGGTGTCGAGGTGGGTCGTGCAGTCGGCGCCGATGATGACGCCGGTCGTCCCCGCCTCGGTGACTATCTTCTCGACGTAAGCCTCGATCTCCGCGCGCGAGCCGGAGCAGAGCAGGTCCGTCCTGTCGTTGCCGAAGCCGCCGATGACGCACTTCCCGCCGAACATGCGCTTGCCCTCGGCGAGGGAGACGCCCTCGGCGTGCACCGCCCAGTTTACGACGGAGCAGTCGTAATCCGTAAAGAGCGGGAGGTCGTTGCGGCTGCCGCGCCAGCCGCAGATATGCAGGATATTATCCTCGGCGCGGCTGTTGGCGGCGGCTATTATCCGCTTTTCCGCGGGCATTATATGCTTCCAGTAGGCCTCCGGCGGGACGCGGCGGTCATAGTCGGAGACGCTGAAATACATCCCGTCCGCGAGGCCGGGCCGCACGACGCGCTCTATGAGCTCCTCCGTCGCGTCGGCGATGCGCTCCACGGCCTCGCCGACGGCCCCGGCGTCCTCGTCGATGAGCAGCGGGAAGGGGTCGGAGGACGCGGCCCTGAGCGCGGGGTGCGTCTGGGCCATCCTGTGGTTTATCTGGAAGGTTGGGGAGAAGACGTTATAAAAGACGAGCACGCCGTCCCCGTATATCTCGCGGACGGCCTCGGCGAGCCCGACGCACTTTTCAAAATAGAGCTCCATGTCCCGCTCCGGCCGGAGGCGGCGCAGGTCGGACGCCGTGCGCACGGAGTCGTAGTCGTACGGCATGAAAAAGAGCCCGTCCGTCATTATCTTGACGAAGTCGGGGTCGAACTCCTCCTTGAAGCGGCGCGCGCCGGCGAGGTTCCGCGCGACGTACTCGGGCCGATGCAGTCCGTCGACCAGCTCGTCGGGGAGATAGTGATGCCAGAATGCGGCGAGCAGCCTGCCCGCCGGCTCATTGTGAAATACTTTTCTGACGAGTTCCCTTCTGTCCATATCCGCACCTCTTTCTCTCGGCGGCTCCGCGCCGCAGTCCATTATACCAGTCCGCGCCCGCCGGGGCAAGCGGGAGCGCGGCGCGCATTTTCTGATGACAAGCGCGCGGGAACGTGCTACAATTATGTTATAATGCAGTTACTAAGCAAATAAAACCGGAGGAGGCCCGATCATGTATACTCTCAAGCCCATGACAGAGCGCGTCAAGACCACGCGCGAGAAATACCGCAGCACAACGCCCCGGGTCGACATATCCCGATACAGGCTCATAACGGAGTTTTATCAGAACAATCCCGGCCTGACCGGCCAGCTCCTGAGAGCCTACGCGATGAAGTATATCTATGAGAACATCCCCCTGCGCGTCGAGGATGAGGATATCATCGTCGGCGCGCTGGGCACGACCTTCCGCGCCTGCTCCTACTACCCGGAATACGGCGCGGGCACCCTCGCCGCCGAGATAAAGAGCGGCAACATATCCTCCCGCAAGTACGATCCCTATACCATAGACCCGGAGGACGGGAAATACGTCGTCGAGACGGCGGGCTTCTGGGACAAGAACTGC